>JANMSI010000129.1:0-4187 GCA_031389115.1 Akkermansiaceae bacterium | reverse complement strand
GCCGGTGGCCTGATGGCCGTCGGCAGCCTGTCGAACGAAGTCCGCCAGAAACTCGAAGCTGCCCAAGCCGCAGGGACGCCGCCGGACCAAAGCGCGAAGCTGGACGAGCTGGAGAAATCCCTTCCCGCCGGTGATGCCCAGCACGGTGCGGTCGTTTTCCAAAGCGCCACGGCTTCCTGCGCGGTCTGCCATCCCGTCGGCTACACCGGCGGGAATTTCGGCCCTGATCTCGGGAGAATCGGCGCGGTGCGGACGCGGCGCGATCTCATCGAAGCCATTGTCTATCCCAGCGCGAGTTTCGTCCGGAGCTATGAGACTGTCCAAGTCACCCGCAGCGATGGCAGCCAGTTGCTTGGGATGGTCACCAATCAAAGCGCGGACACGCTCACGCTAACATCCGCCGCGGGATCGCCGCCGGCATCCATTCCGCGGAGTGAAATCAAGTCGGTCACTCCGGTTCCCATGTCTCTGATGCCACAAGGTTTTGGCCAAATCCTTACTCCCGCCGAACTCGCCGACATCATCGCTTATTTGCAATCCAGCCGCTAACGTCAGATTTATTATATGAAATCCAGTTCACTAACACGATCAGTCGCCATCCTCGGCTCCCTGTCATCGATACTTTCCGCCGCACCGATCTGGGTGGAGGGAGAATCGTCCACCGCCTCCACCATGAAATCTCACTCATGGTATGACAGCGTAAAGTCGGAAGTGCTTTCCGACGGTGCCTGGTTATCCCATTTCCAAGGCGAAAAAGCGGGAGAAGCATCCTATACCATCGAGGTAGCGGAAAAGGGCAGCTATCGCTTCTGGATCCGCGCCAACCCATTGGGAAACTTGAGCTACAAGCTCGGCGAGACGGGCGCGTTCAAACCCGTCGATTTCAAAACCGGCAAGCGCGGCGAGCAGAACATCGCCAGCGACGGGAAACCTGACCTGCGGTTCGTCGCCTGGGTGGATGCCGGTAAAGTGGAGTTGGAAAAGGGCAGCCAGAAAATCACCTTTCAAATCGCCTCCGAGTCTAATGGACATGGTGCGTTGGATTGTTTCGTCCTCACCAATGAGCCGTTTAGCCCGCAGGGGACTATGAAGCCGGGAGCGGCTGGAGCGGTTGCCGTCGAGGCGGATCCCAAGGAGGTGATCTGGATCGAAGGCGAAGCGGCAAGCCGCAGCAAGGTAGAGCGCTCTCCCTGGTGGTATGACCAAGTAAAGAAAGACGTGCTTTCCGGTAACGATTTCATCAGCAACTTCGGTAAGGCTGAAGGTGTCGTCGAATATGATTTTGAAGCGCTGGAGGCCGATACTTATACTTTCTGGATTCGGGCAAATTCATTCGATTCGAATCTATCATGGCAGTTGGACAACGGGGAATGGCAGCTCGTCGATTTCAAAGAAAAGCGCGGAGAACAGAACGTTGCCGCCGATTCAAAACCGGATATGCGTTTCATCGCTTGGATCAAGCCAACCCAAGTTAAGCTGAGCGCTGGAAAGCATGTGATCAAATTTAAATTCCACAGTAAGTCGGACAATCATGGCTCACTCGATTGCTTCGTCTTCTCCCGGATTCCATTTATTCCGAACGGAGCCGCCAAACCGATGTCCAGCAAGGCCGTCGCCGCCAAGCCCGACGATTGGTTCCCTCTACTTGCGGATGATGACACCTTCGCCGCCAACTCGGTGATCGATATGACTAAGCTCACCGAAGCGCCCGCAGGGAAGCACGGGCCGATCATCGCCAAGGGCAGCGAGTTGGTTTTCACTAACAAACCCGGCCAGGCGATCAAGCTCTGGGGCGTGAATGGCAGTGTGGAGGCCGCAAAGAACCATACGCAAGAATACCAAATTCAGCGCATCCGTTATATGCGGAAATTTGGGATTAACTATATCCGGGAACATACGGTTTTCGACAACATCAGCACCAACGGGAAAGTCGATCCGAAGAAACTGGATGCCTACGATCGTTGGTTTGCTGAACTGAAGAAAGCCGGCATCTATTCGAACTGGGGATTGTTCTATCATTTCCCGATCAGCGCGTCGGATGGTTATGACCCCGCGCTATTTGCCGAACTCCCGGAAACCGGAGAGAAGGGCTCTGGGTTGCGGGATGCTTATGGATTCACAAGCTTCTCGCCAGATCTTTGGAAAATCCGCAATAAGGTGATGCTTCAATTGCTCAACCATAAGAACCCCTACACCGGAATCAGATATGCCGAAGATCCGGCCCTAGCGGTTGTGGAAATGCAAAACGAAGACTCCGTGTTTTTCCACAATCCGTTGGGCTCGCTGGCCAGCGACAATAACAAAATGCCGTTGCACTCCAAAATGCTGCGTCAGAAATGGGCTGCCTGGGTCAAAGCGAAATATTCAACCGACGAGGCAGTCAAAAAAGCCTGGGGCAAACTCGATGGCGAGAGCTTGGCCAAGGGCGAACTCGCTTTGATGGCGCCTTGGGAACTTGGCATGGCCGGACCCGAGGGGCGCTTCGGAGGACAACTCAAACGGGCAGGGGACTATATCGAATTCCTCCACTCGTTAACTCGCGGGCTTTACACGGATTGCGAAAAAGTCATCCGCGGCACCGGTTACAAAAGTCTCACCATCACCACGAACTGGCTGGCCGGCAATGCCAGCTCGGACTTTGCGAACATTGAGGCCGATACGGTCGGCAGCATCATTGATCGCCACAACTATGCTGGCGGCGGAGCGGGTGGCCATGGCATTGGAGAAGGAGCGATCTATGCCGACAGTCATCTTGGCAAACCCGGTCAGTATTTGTTCAGCATCGGCATGAAACAGGTCGGCGACAAACCCTTCAGCATGACCGAATGGACCATGTGCCCGCCGAACCAATGGAAACACGAATGCGCGCCGTTGTTCGCGTTTTATGGGATGGGGTTGCAGGGCTGGGATGCGAGTAATCATTTCGCGCAAACTGGCAGTCGGCTGGGCGACGGCTGGCCGGGCATGGGCAGCTACGCCTCCGACACGCCGCACTACATGGGACAATTCCCGGCGCTCGCTTTCGCCCTGCAACGCGGCCACATCAAGGAATCGGCTCCAGCTGCGGAGCGATTCATCGAAAAGGCAGAGCTCTTCAGCGGGAAAACTCCGGTCTTGCAGGACTACTATACCGGCACCGAATTGCAAAAGGCACCCGGCGGCACCCCTGCGGAAGTGTTCGCCATCGGTCGTGTCACCTTGAATTTCAAAGAAGGAAAAGACCGCACGGTGAACTTCGATGACTTCTGGAAAAAGTCGGACAAGACCATCACTTCGGTCACCGGCGAGCTTGTTTGGGACTATGGAAACGAGCGGGTGCAACTCCGCGGGCCGAAAACCCAGGCGCTGCTAGGCCGCTTCGAAGGCAGCTCCACCGATCTTCCAGCCGTGAGGGTCAGCGACGTGAAAACCCCGATGATGTCGCTTATTTTCACGCCGTTAGACGACCAGCCGCTGGCAGAAAGCAAACGCATCCTCATCACCGCCATGGCTCGCGACAAGCAAACCGGCGCGCGCTACAGCGACGACGGCACCAAGCTCCTTGCCACCGGCACCGCGCCGTTGCTGATGGAGCCGGTGCAGGCAAAAATCAAGTTCGCCGGCACGAAGCCCGCCAGCGTCAAGCCCTGCGATCATTATGGCGCGCCGATCCCCGGAAAGTCGGTTCCCATCGCAGCCGACGGCAGCATCGCCATCGATGGCACCCACCGGGCCTATTACTACAGCGTGGAGCGGTGATATATTGTTTTAGGCGCAACCAAGGAACGCGCAACCATACGGGCGAAGCAACCTGTAAACCTTAAAAAGGAAAATGGGCCCGTTGATTTGACGCCAAGGGCGGGCGGTGGCTGAGGGCGGTTAGGATGACCGGCGGGCGGGTCATTTTCATCCGCTGAGCAGCAGCGCGGCCTCGGGTGGCAGGCCGGGGATCCATTTCCCTCCCAGATAGCGGCGCAGCAGGCGGGTCAATAACAGGCTCCAGCGTTGCTCCATTTCCCATCGCTCCGTGATGGCCCGGATCTGTTGCAACTCGTTGCTGATCCGCGGTAAGCGTCCTAAATTCATCCTCTGGCGTTGGGGCGCACGGGGCGGTCAGGTCGCGGACGTTTAGGCGACTTCCTCGTCTGCGGATTTGACGCGGCGCTCAGCGGCGAGGCGGGCGGGCGTCAGCGCGGCGGCTTGCTCCG
>JANMSI010000151.1:0-5016 GCA_031389115.1 Akkermansiaceae bacterium | reverse complement strand
GGGTGTTCTTGCCCATGTAGAATGCTAACAGCTCTTTTACCCCTTTGCCTTCCTCGTATTCGACATGGTCGAGGCGCATGTCGGGGCCGATCATGAAGCTGAACTCGTCGGGCGAGATTTCACCGAGGCCTTTGAAGCGGGTGATCTCGGCGGCCTTGCCAAGTTTGGCCATGGCTTTCTTGCGCTCGTCGTCGTCGTAACAATAGATCGTCTCCTTCTTGTTGCGGACGCGGAAGAGCGGGGTTTGCAAGATCCATAGATGTCCGTCGCGAATCATCTCGGGGAAGAACTGAAGAAAGAATGTTAGAAGCAACAATCGAATGTGCATGCCATCCACGTCGGCATCCGTGGCGATGACGACTTTGTTATATCTCAAATATTCAATTCCATCCTCAATGTTGAGCGCGGCCTGGAGCAGGGCGAACTCCTCGTTTTCATATACAATCTTGCGCGGCAGGCTGTAGGTGTTGAGCGGCTTGCCACGGAGCGAGAAGACGGCCTGCGTTTCCACGTCGCGGCTTTTGGTGATGGAACCGGAGGCCGAGTCACCCTCGGTGATGAAGAGCGTGGATTCCTCGCGGCGCTTGTGCTTGCTGTCGTAGCGGACGCGGCAGTCGCGGAGTTTTTTGTTATGAACCTTCGCCTGCTTCGAGCGCTCGCGGGCGAGTTTCTGAATGCCTTTAAGATCCTTGCGCTCGCGCTCGGCGGAGAGGATGCGCTTCTGGATCGCCTCGGCGGTTTGCGGGTGTTTGTGAAGGTAGTTGTCGAGGTTGGTCTTGAGAAAATTGCCGATAAACGTGCGCAGCGATTCACCATCCGGCGCAATCCCCGCGGAGCCGAGCTTGGTCTTGGTTTGCGATTCGAAGACCGGCTCCATGATGCGCACGCAGATCGCGGCCTCGATGCCGGCCCGGATGTCCGACGGCTCGTATTGTTTTTTATAGAATCCACGAATCACTTGTACTAAAGCTTCACGGAATGCGGCGAGGTGAGTGCCGCCCTGCGAGGTGTTCTGGCCGTTGACGAAGGTATAGTATTCCTCGCCACTCTCGGGAGTATGGGTGAAGGCGATTTCTATATCTTTCCCGATCAGATGAATCGGCGGATAGAGCGCCTCGTTTTCCATTTCCTCGCGCAACAGATCGAGCAATCCATCCTTCGAGCGGAACTTCTTGCCGTTGAAGTTGAGGGTGAGCGCCGGATTTAAATATGAATAATAGCGGCACATCTTCTCGACGAACTGCTCCTTATACTTTGCCTTGGCCGGGAAAATCGTGCGGTCGAGTTCGAAGGCGAGGCGCGTGCCGTTCACCCCCTCGTCACGCCGCGGGTTTTTCATGTCCAGGGTGAGCATGCCTTTCGAGAATTCGAGCGCCTTGGTCTCGCCGTCGCGCCAGGCCTGGATTTCGAAAAAGTTAGACAGCGCGTTGACCGCCTTGATGCCGACGCCGTTCAGGCCGACGGATTTCTTGAAGGCCTCGCTGTCATACTTCGCGCCGGTGTTGATCATCGCGGCGCAATCGAAAAGTTTGCCCAACGGAATCCCCCGTCCGTAGTCGCGGACTTCGACCCGGCCTTCCTCGTCGATCGCTACCTTCACTTCCTTGCCGTAGCCCATGATGTGCTCGTCGATGGAGTTATCCACCGCTTCCTTGAGCAGGATATAGAGGCCGTCGTCCGGCGAGGAGCCGTCGCCGAGCTTGCCGATATACATGCCGGGCCTCATGCGGATGTGTTCGCGCCAATCGAGGGATTTGATGTCGTCTTCGGTATAGTCAGCAGCCATGGGAAATCGTTTCGGAGTTCCTAAACGGTTGCCGGAGCGGGTGCAAGGGTGGTGTCGCTTGTGTATTGCGGCGAGACGCCGCAATCACGGCCTGCCGCGAGACGCGGCAGGCACTAACATGGCTCGATCCGGATTTTACTCCGAAGCGGTTTGACGAACGAACACGCGGGCCGATGCGGGACCCAGCAGCCGGATGCGCAGGGTCTGTTTGTTGAAATCGGCCGGATCGATGACGGAGGAAATGACTTGGTAATCGACGTTGAGGGTCATCGTGCTCCACGGATTCGCCAGCGTTTCAGATTTCTGGAAGGCGAAGTTCAGATCGGCACTGCGGTTGCGACGGAAGGTGTATTCCGCGCCGAGGGCACCCATTTCAACCGCAGACGGTGATCCGTCGAAACCGTTCGGATCGCCGAGGAAGGCGAACTCGGCGAAGTTGTTCGAAGCATCGCCATCCGGGTTGGCCGCCCGGCCGCTGAGCGGTGAACCGGGGAGAAAATGGCGGTAGCTCTGCCACCAGAGATCGTAACCGAATTGCGCCGGTGGCTGGCCTTCCAGATCGAGGTCGAGATCCATCCACACCGAGCGGTGGTCGGACGCGCCTAGCAGGTAGAAGGTGGCGTCGCCGGTGAGCGGCCAGTAAACCCCGGTCTGCTGCGGCTGGAAGCCAAAGGTGGACGGCAGGAGGAAATCCGCGCGCAGGTTGAAGCTGGAAGTTTTGGTGGCTTCATTGTTGAACGAGGCAGGGACCTGCTGGAGAGCGCCGGTGCTTTGGGGCGTGAGCGTGGTGTCCACGAGCGCGTTTCCAATCAGCGAGTTCGAGCCGTCGAAGGACGAGTCGCCGTCCACGGGATCGGCGTTAAGATCGCCGAGGATGACGAAGCGCGCGCCCGCGCCGAGGCCGCCGGACGGGTTGCCGGTGTAGAGCGCGTTGCCCGCGGAATCGGTGCCGCCGGTGAGCGTGATTTCCGTATCGTCGTAGATGTAGCCGTCGTTGGCGGGATTCACGTAGTCCGCCCAGAAGCGGATTTCATCGGTGTTCCGCAGACCGTTCCAGTCGGCCTTGGTCGCGGCGGTGCCGGTTTTTAATGGATGGGTCAACGTTTCGCCGTCATCGAAAACCGGCGGCGTGGGGTGGCTGCACAGCAGGTGGATCGGCTGGCCGCGGACGATGACAGGCACGTCCCAGTGGCTCTTCGAAGAGAGGCGGAAGACGTTCAGCTCGGCGGCGGTGTAGAAGCTGGCGGTGCTGCCATTGCCATCCGTATCGGCCGGATCCTGAGGCAGGAGTGCGCCGGGCATGTCCTTCCAGAGGAATCTCTGGAAGGTGCGGGCGTTGGCGGTATCGATGGGATACTTGGAGAGCACGATGAAACCGTATTTCCCGGGAAACTGGCCGAAACCGAAGGCGTCGTCGCCGTAGGTCTGGTCGCCCGGGCTGTTGTCCACGCTGCCGTTGTTGCGGAGGTCGAAGCCGGAGGCGAGGCCGGTGTTGGTGCCACCGATGTATTCGTAGGGATACTGGACGCCTGTTAGCGCGGGCTGCTGGGCGACGCCGAGGTAGTTCGTCCGCAGCAGGTTGACGCGGGCGAGAGTGGCTGGGATGTCCAGGGTCTGGCCGGAGTAAACGAGGTCGAACTCATTGAGCAGAACGATGTCAGGGTTCACGCGCTGGAGGACTTCCGCGACTTTTTTGATCGACGGATGATTGCCGTTCAAGAGCGCGGTGCCCAATGCGTTGGCGTCGCCGGCGTTGCCGTTGATGTCGTCGGAGTTCATCGCGGTATTAAAGGTGGCGATGCGGACATCGCCGTTAGGCGCGGCGAGCGTGAAGTTGGTGAAATTCACCGGGACGTTCTTGCTGACCATGACGGTGGTGCTCGCGGCGTCGGTCACCGTTAGAGTCGCGGTGTAGGTTGCGCCGTTCGGATAGACGTGGCTCGGCGACTCGGTGGTCGAGGTGGCCGATGTGTCGCCAAAACTCCAGGAGAACGTGTAGGGCTGCGTGCCGCCGCTTACCGTGGGAGTGAACGTGGCTTCGGCGCCGACCTGGGCGAAACTGAAGTCCGCAGTGAGCGGGCCCCCGCCTTGCTTGATGCAGAGGTTGTCGATGCCGATCTGCTTGGTCGTGTTGCCGCTGGTGCCGCTGGATTGATAGCGGAAGGCGACGTGGACGTTCCAATTTGTGCCGGTGAGGCCGAGTGGAACATTTGACACCGAGCGCCAGGCACTGCTGATCGAGCCATTCAAGCCGGCGGGAGTGATTTCCGTCCAAGTCGCGAGGGCGGGATCGCTGCCGTCGGTGAAATTGGTGGAAACAAGAACGACCAACGGCTTGCCCTGCGTGATCGCGCCAAGGTCGGCGAAGCGCTCGAAGTAATCGAAACTGAGCGCCATGTTGTCGAAGACGGTGGCGAAGGACGGCGTGATGAGCCAGTCGTTGGCCGGCGCACTCCCCCCGAAGTTGTTAGCGATCGCGCCCTTGCGGCCGCCAGCGGTCGCGGCAGTCCAGTTCAGGTTAGACGCGCTGCTGAACTGGGTAAGCGGCGCGAGCGTGTTTTCGATGTCGAGATTGCACACACCGGCCACCTGCAGGTCGGTGATTTCCCAATGGCGGGCGGTATTTGAAATCGTACCTGAGGAACGGTAGCGATAGGCGACGGTCACCGCACCGCCGACGTAAGGCGAGAGATCCACATTTCCCGAGGGCACGCCGCTGCCGAAGGCGGTGAAGTCCGTGTCGAAGGTGGCCAGGGGATTGAGCAAGGTCCAGGTCGCGGTGCCCGGATCGGTGTGAACCGCCGGGTTGTAGTCCGTGGAAACTAACACATCGAGACCGGTGTTCGACGAGAGCGGACCGGTGGCGGGCTGCGTGAGTCCGAGGTCGTTGAAGCGGGCGTCCGTGATAAAGCTGAGCGTTTCGCCGGTGAGGAAATGGGTATTGAGCGGCGGTAGGAGCAGCCAGTCATCGGACGGCGTTCCGGCGGGGCTGCTGCCGAATCCGTTACCGTTGGCGACCTTGCCGATGGTGCCGAAAGGGCCGCCGACATACCAGTTGCGGTTGGCGGAGACGCTCACGGTTTTGATGCCGGTGGTGGTGGTGAGCGGAGTTGCAGCCGTCGCGGAGGAGTTGGGGGTCGTTGAGAAATCCTCGAAGAAAATCACCGGAGCCGCGGTGGAAGTGGTCGTGCCCATGACCGGAGCGGTGCAAACGCTCGCGCCATACTGGT
>JANMSI010000127.1:0-31210 GCA_031389115.1 Akkermansiaceae bacterium | reverse complement strand
CGAGGAAGTCGCCTAAACGTCCGCGACCTGACCGCCCCGTGCGCCCCAACGCCAGAGGATGAATTTAGGACGCTTACGGCGGTCGAGTCTCCCCGACCGCCGATCTTTCTCCGCGATTGGCTCGCTGGTGACGTTATTTCGCCATCACCATCTTCCCACAATGAGGCATTTTAGCCCCCATGTACGGATTTTGAACTTCATCAGCGGACTTTTGAAGCCAGTTGGCTCCTTTGTCGCCGAATGCCATCGGGCAATTCATTTCATGCATCATCTTTTTCTCCTTCGCCACTGGGATGGCGATGTCGCTGAGTTCCTTGAAATGGGTTCGTGCCACTTCGATGTCCTTGCTGTCGGCGATGGCTTGGCAATGTTTGGCCATCGCGCTATCCTTGTCGTGCTTGATCATCCCGCCCGCAGCCTTCTTGGCGGCGGCAAGGTCGTCTTTGTAAAGTGCGGTCGACACGGCCGCATAGCCTTCCAGCATGTGATCCGCGTGAGCTTCCTTGGTGGCTCCAGCATGTTGGGGTTCTGCTGCCGTTAGGGCGGGTGCCGCGAGGGCTAATCCCAGCAGGTTGAAGGCGAGTGCAAGAGTAGGTTTCATTTTGATGTTGGTTTTGGTTTGTTGGTCGCTGCCGCCCTTTGGATTGGCGGCTAAGGGTAAAACCCCGATGGGGTGGAAAACCCTTGGAAATAATTCGTCACCCCTTCTTCCTGCCTGCGGTCATCACGCAACCAATTCGTACAGCCGCTTTTTAAGAATCTGACGTGCCCGATAGATTCGTGTTTCCACTGCCTTAGGACTGCACTGGCTGGCGGTGGCAATTTCGGCGTAGCTCATCCGTTCGTAGATGAACAGCGTCATGGCCTCCCTCAAATCGGGAGGCAGCTCCAAAAAGGCTTCATGCACCGCCCGGGCTGTTTCAGCAGCCACTGCCGCCTCATCCGGTGTCCGCGTCGAGTCCACCAAGTCCGGAATCTGCCAGTCACCGTCATCCTGTGCCGCGTCCATCGAAACCGTGGGATGCCTGCTTTTCCAGCGAGCGTGGTTCCGCGCGAGATTCGTCGCGATGGAAAAAAGGTAGGTGCTGAAGTTGCCACTTGGCTTGTAGCGGTTTCTGGCCTGATAGAGATGGATGAAAGTCTCCTGCGCTAAATCGATCGCGGCCTCGCGTTGGCCGGTCATCTTATAGAGAAAAGCGGTAACCCTGTTCGCCCATCGATCCATCAGAGCGTTCAACGCGTAATCGTCACCTTCCGCCAAACGGATCATCAGCTCGGAGTCGGAAGCTTCCACGATGGAAACTTCCTCAGCGGCCATGCGTCTCCCCCGGTTCGCTATGTTTGAAATCCAACGCGAACGGCAGCACCTCCTTCAGGTAACGTGTCGCCTGGTCGCGATCCATGACGTTGGCCGTCTGGAAAATATGAGTGAGCATCGCCTGTTGGCATTCGCCATGAATCGCGGCGTGTTCCTGAATGGCTTTTTCTAGCTGCGCAGTGACCCGGGGACTTTGGCTAATCAACTCCTCCATTTTCTCATGCGCCGCGGCAATCCGCTTGCACATCACCTCGCATTTCGGCCGATAGGCGGAATGGAGCGCGGAAACCTCAGAGAGCTGCGCATCGCTCAATTTCAGTTCAGATTTTACCCACGCAAGTTCAGGCATCGAGTCCAAAAGCACGCTATGACTCCCGGCCATCTTCTGCGAGCGGATCAGACAGAATGCCGCCGTCCCCGCAACGAAGGCCAACAACAAAATCAGAAAGGTTCTCTTCATTTCCCAATGGCGTGGTCGAATGGGCTGATCGACTGGGCGTAGGCGGTTTTCGTGACGTGGGTGCCCGGGACACTCGCGCTGCCCAGCCAAACTCCGAGCGCCACCATGGCGGCCACCCCTACAGCCGCGCCCCATGGACGTGCGAGATTGGCGGCCAATGCATGGAACCAGACAATCACTTGAGGAGCCTCGGGCTCTTCGTTTTCCAAACGGCGCCAGACTCCATGTTTGAATGAAGCGGGCAAATGAAGGTCGGCTTTTACGTCTTTCAAAAAGTCATCGAAATCAGAATCATTCATGTTGGATTGTTTTTCTTAATGGAAGTTACGCTCGCATTCCTTTGCGGCAAACCGCCCGTTGATCAGAGGGCGCGATGGAGCAGTTCTTGTCGCATGTCACGACTCTTTTGAAAGTCGATTTCGCCGCGCGGCCACCGCTGGTGCCGTCGGCAATAGTCTTGGCAGCGCAGCAGCTATCCGCCTTGCAGCGGTCGTTCACCACGTGCTTCGTGTGGACACTAGAGTTCGGTCTATTTGGCTGGCGTGAGATTGCTTGGGAAGCAGAAGGGTCAGCCAAGGCCACCGATGACAGGGGTGCGACCGCGAAGAGTGCCACGGCCAGATTGAGGAATTTGGTTTTCATGATTTTATTCGAATTTACGTTTGTCGGAACGTTTGGTTTTCTCCGTTTCCACAGGGTAAAACACCGGTTTGCCGCAAAACCCTTAACTTTCATCGCCCAATTGGATTGAATAACCCAAACGGCAGACAACAACGGTCTGCAATTGATGAAAAAAGCCCTGCCTAGGTATCCATTCCGTCGAAAAATTCGGCAATCATTCCTTGCCAGTCGTGAAATGCCCCGGCGCATTTCCACACTCGTGGGGTGCGCAGTGCTCAGAATGATTTGGAAGCTAATGTGAGACACTCCGTCCGAGTTCAGCGGAGCGATCAGCGCTCGCGGCCCTTTGCGATCAAGACCGGGATGGAGACAGCCACCATGATCGCCGCGAAGATCCAAGCGGTTTTCCCAAATCCCAAGGAGGTGGTCAGAAAACCTGCCAGCGGATATGTGAGTCCCCATCCGGCATGGCTCAGGGCGAAATGCGCCGCGTAAATGTGCGGGCGTTCGTCACCAATGCTATTCGCGGCGAGGAGTTCGCTACCACGGACGCCCAGAATACTGTAGCCCGCTCCGATAAACCACCAAGCTGTCATCACGACGGCATAAAGTGGAGCGATGGCTACCGCCGCGAGTGCGAGGAGCATGACCGGGCCGGAGCCATCCACGCTGAAGTTTCTAGCAGTGGCCGGGAACTTGGAATACGCGAGTGCGCCACAGACCGAGCCGATGCCGAAGGCTCCCATGACCCAAGCATAGGCGGTATCGCTCAAGCGCATGTCCACCTTGATGAGATCCACGGTGGCGACGATGACGAAGGCGCCGGCGATACTGGTTTTCAGGGCGAGAAACAACGACTGTCGCAATGGAAGACGGCGGAACATCGCGGATAGACCATGACCCACCGATACCGGAGCTTTCTTTTCACCCGTGGGCATTTCCGCCGCCAATCGCGGCAGGCCGATCAGCAGTGCGGCGCTTGCTAGAAACGTGATCGCATCGACCACAAAATTTCCCCGGAAGCCAAAAATGACGATCACCAGCGCCGCCATCGACGGGCTGAGGATATTCGCCGCATCATAGGCGATGGAGCCGATGGCCGCCGCTTTCGGGTATTGTTCGGGCGTCACTACGTCCGGGATCACGGCCCGATAGATCGGCGTGAAGATCGCGGAACCGAGATTGAGCAATACGGCGAGCGCGTAGATCTGCCAGACCGCATCCGCGAAATAGAACCCGGCCAACACCCCGCAGCGCATCAGATCCGAAAGGATCATCACCCGCCGCGCACCAAATCGCGCCGCGATTTGGCCCGACCATGGCGAGCAAAGGACGATCACGACGATCCGGATGGCCAGCGTCACTCCGAGCACTTCGGAGGCGGATGCTCCGACGAGCTGGTGAGCTAACAAACCGAGTGCCAGTGATGATAACCCGCTGCCGACAAGGCTGAGGCCGTGCGCCCAGAAGAGTTGTTGGAAAACGCGATTTTTCCACAGCGAGGGAATGGATTCGGGCGGAGTGGTCATGGGATTCTATTCAGGAGCTGGCGAGTTCGACTTCCTTGGCTTCCTTGCTGCGGAACATTCGATAAAGGCCGGGCAGGACGACGAGTGTCAGCAGCGTGGAGGAGATGATCCCGCCGATGACCACGGTGGCCAGCGGGCGCTGGACTTCCGCGCCGGTGCCGGTGGCGAGGGCCATCGGAACGAACCCGAGCGAGGCGACGAGCGCGGTCATGAGCACCGGTCGCAAGCGCATCAGCGCGCCCTGGATGACGGCTTCGTCCAGGGCCATGCCGTCTTTTCGCAGGTCGTTGATGAAGGAAATCATCACCAGGCCGTTGAGCACGGCGACGCCTGATAGAGCGATGAACCCGACGCCGGCGGAGATCGACAGCGGGATGTCCCGCAGCCACAGGGCGAGTATGCCGCCAGTGAGCGCGAGCGGGACGCCGGTGAAGACCAGCAGCGAATCCCGCACGTTGCCGAAGGTCATGAACAGCAGCGAAAAAATCAGGATGAGCGCGATGGGCACGACGATTTTCAAACGCTCCGAGGCGGAGATGAGTTGCTCGAAGGTGCCGCCCCAAGTGATCCAGTTGCCGGCAGTGAGTTCCACTTCGCGGGTTTTCTCCTGGGCTTCGGCGACGAAGGAACCGAGATCGCGGCCACGGACGTTGGCGGTGACGACGACCCGGCGCTTGCCGTTTTCGCGGCTGATCTGGTTGGGGCCGGGACCGACTTCGAAATCGGCGAGTTCACCGAGCGGGATGAATGCGGGCGTGCCATCGGCTCCGGCGACGGGGATCCTAACGGGTATCTTTTTCCACGCGTCCATGTCGGTGCGGAGGTTTTCCGGGAGTTGGACGACGAGCGGGTAACGGCGGTCGCCTTCGAAGATCTCGCCGACCTTTTTCCCGCCAATGGTGATGGCGATGACCTCCTGCACGTCGGATACATTCAGGCCGTAACGGGAGAGCGCCGCGGGCTTCACGTTGACGCTGAGCATCGGCAGACCGGTGATCTGCTCGACGCTGACATCCTCCGCACCGGGGATATTCTCCAGAAGCTTGCCGATTTCCTTGCCGGTGCCTAACAATGCGTCGAGATCGTCGCCAAAGATTTTCACGGCCACGTCGCTGCGGACGCCGGCAATGAGTTCGTTGAAGCGCATCTGGATGGGCTGGAGGAATTCATACTTGGTGCCGGGGACTTTTTCGAGCGACTCGGACATCCTAGCGAGGAGTTCCTGCTTGTTAAGCGAGGGGTCGGGCCACTCGGAGCGCGGTTTGAGCATGACGAAGCCGTCGGCCACGCTCGGTGGCATCGGGTCAGTCGCAACTTCCGCGGTGCCGATCTTGGCGAAGGTCTCGGAAACCTCTGGGAATTTCTTGAACGCGGTCTCCACGGAATTCTGCATGTGGATGGCTTGGGAAAGACTGGTGCCGGGGACGCGCAGGCTGTGGACGGCGAGGTCGCCTTCATCGAGATTCGGAATGAACTCGCTGCCCATGCGGGTGGCTAACAACAAGCTGAGTGCGACGACGACCGCTGCGGCCACGGCAATGACCCCGCGATGAGCGACGCTGAAGCGCAGCGACGGGAGATAGGCGGCTTTCACCGCACGGACGAAGATGTTCTCCTTTTCCGCGATTTTCCCACGCATGAAAATGGCGAGGGCGGCGGGGACGAAGGTGACCGAGAGGATCATCGCGCCGCCGAGCGCGAGCAGGACAGTGTAGGCCATCGGGTGGAACATTTTTCCTTCCACGCCGGTGAGCGTGAGGATCGGCAGATAGACGACCATGATGATGAGTTCGCCGAACATGGTGGCTTTTCGAACTTCCTTGGTGCCTTCGAAGACGGTCTTCATGCGTTCCTCCAGGGTGAGCAGCCGGCCTAACCGGTGCTGTGCCTCCGCGAGGCGGCGGATGCAGTTTTCCACGATGATGACGGAGCCATCGACGATGATGCCGAAGTCGAGCGCGCCGAGGCTCATGAGGTTTCCGGAAATCTTAGTGCCCGTCATGCCGGTGATGGTGAAGAGCATGGACAGCGGGATGACCATGGCGGTGATGATCGCTGCGCGGACGTTGCCTAGCAGAAGCAGCAGCACGACAATGACGAGCACGGCGCCTTCGAAGAGATTCTTCTTCACGGTGTTGATGGTGGCGTCTACCAGCGTGGTGCGGTCGTAAACGGTGTGGGCGACGATGCCTTCCGGCAGCGTGCGGTTGATTTCCTCAAGCCGTTCGGCGACGCGTTTGGATACGACGCGGCTGTTCTCCCCGGCGAGCATGAGGACGGTGCCAAGCACAACCTCATTGCCATCGGCGGTGGCGGCACCGGTGCGGAGTTCGCCGCCGATCTCGACGTTGGCGACCTGGCTCAACTTGACCGGACGATTGCCACGGGTGGCCACGTCGATGGCGCGAATGGACTCGATGTCCTTGAGCTGGCCGGGGGCGCGGATGAGGTATTGCTCGCCGTTGCGTTCGATGAATCCGGCCCCGACGTTGGCGTTATTTTTCTCCAGCGCCTCCATGATTTCACCGAGACCGATGTCGAAGGTGTGCATCAGCTTGGGATCGGGGGTGACGTGAAATTCCTTCTGATAGCCGCCGATGGTGTTGACCTCGACCACGCCGGGAACGTTGCGGAGCTGCGGCTTGATGACCCAGTCTTGGATGGTGCGGAGGTCCATCGGCGTGACGGGCGTGCCGTCGGAATTCTTCGCGCCCGGTTCGGGCTTCACGGTGAACATGAAGATTTCGCCGAGGCCGGTGGCGATGGGTCCCATCGAAGGGCTGATCTCAGAGGGAAGTTTCCCTTTAACCTCTTGCAAGCGCTCGCTCACTAACTGTCGGGCGAAATACTTGTCGGTGCCGTCCTTGAAAACGGCGGTGACCTGCGAGAGGCCGTAGCGGGAAACGGAGCGCGTGTAGTCGAGCGCGGGCAATCCGCCGAGCGCGGTTTCCACCAGATAGGTGATGCGCTGCTCGGTTTCCAACGGGGAATAGCCCGGCGCTTCGGTGTTGATCATCACCTGGACGTTGGTGATGTCCGGCACGGCGTCGATTGAGAGGCTGCGGTAGTTGTAGGCTCCCAAAAGGGCGACGGCCATGGATGCAAGCAGGATGAACCAGCGGTGGCGGATGGAAAATTGAAGGACTTTTTCAAGCATGATGGTGGAAAGTTAGAATTGGACGCAGCGGATCAATGATCGTGGCTGGCTCCGGATTTCATGACGTCCGCCTTCACGACGAAGGGATTCTCCGAGACGTAAGTGGTGCCGGCTTCAAGACCGGAAACGACTTCGATAAAGTCGCCGTCGCGTTCGCCGAGTTCGAGGATGGCGATTTCGTAAACTTCGCCGTCTTTCATGAATACCACGTCCCAATCGCGGAAGGTCTGGAGCGCGTCGTAGCGGACGGCAACGGGAACCTCGCGTTCTTCCATGACGCGCTCGGCATGGACGAACAGCCCGGGAATCCATTTGCCGTCGGGGTTTGGCAAGGCGGCGATGGCACGCACTGTCTGCGTTTCCTGGCTGCCGAACGGAGAGAAGTAGGCGATCTTCGCGGTGGCTTTCAGCTCGGAATCCTTTTCGTCGTGGATGGAGATTTCCTGGCCTTTTCCAAGCGTGCCGGAATCCGCCCGGCGGATGTTGAGCTCCACCCAGACACTGCTCAGGTCGGCGATGGTGTAGATCGGGTTGTCGTTGGTGACGGCCACGCCACGCGACACGTCGCGGGCGATGATGGTGCCGGACATGGGAGCGGTGACTTCGTAGGTGGTCATGCTCTGGTTGCTCTCGATGACGGCAAGCACGTCGCCCTTTTGCACGGTGTCGCCGAGCTTCTTGCCAGCTTCGGTGACGATGCCCGGAAAGCGCGGGGTGACCTTGGCCATGTCGTCTTCGTTAGGGATGATTCTTCCCGTCATTTCGGTAAGCGTGCGGATCTTGCGTGGTCCGGCCTTGTCGAATCCGAGCGCGACGCTGGCAGCCGCCTGATCGGTGATTTTCACGCGTCCTTCGTAGGACTCGTAGGCCCAACTGGATTTCCTGCCCTGGTACTCGGCGGAGACTTTCACGTCGAAGGAGTGGGGTTCTTCCACGATGCGGCTGCCGACGAGGTAGTCGTCTTCCTTCTTGTAGGTGAACGCATCGACGCGGTTGCCGAAGCGGTGGAGCTCCATGGTTAGAGTGACTTCAGCGGGATCGATTGGCTTGTCGTTTACGAAGGGATAGACGCGGGATTGCGGTGGAATGTCGGGCTCGTAAATGGTGACTTCGACCGCGAAGTCGCCGTCGCGAAGCATGCGTCCGCCGTGCGGGCCGCGTTCGTAATCAGCTTTCGGAGCTTCGCCATGTTCGGCGGAAGCGGCGGTTTGCGGTGCTTCTCGCAGGATGCGGACACCGAGGAAGATTCCCCCGGTGAGAATGGCGGTGATGGCCAGAATTTGGATAACAAGTTTCATGTGAGTATTTAAAAAAGTTAGGGAAATTTATCGGACGGAGGTGGCGAGGGCTTCTTCGAGACGGCCACCGAGTGCGCCTTCAAGTTCGGCGCGGGCTTCGAGCGCGGAGATCTGGAGTTCGAACGCACGCATGCGCGTCTGGGTGAGGCGGTTGATGATCGGTTGCAACTGGGCGATGCCGCCCTGGCCTTTCGCCATTGCGTCCCTGGCCTGGGCAAGCGCGGCCTCGAACAACGGCACCACTTCCGAGCGGTAGCGGATGGAGCTTTCCTGAGCACTGAGCGCGCTCTGATAGCGCAACTTCACGACGGCGGAAACGCGGGCGGGCTCGAATTGCCTGAGCTCGCTGCGGGCGGCATCCACGGATGCCTGGGCACCGGCGATCGCCGCTTCGTTTCGATTCCAGATGGGCAGATCCATGGTGAAACCGATGCCGACCGAGAAATTGTCATGATCGATGTCCCGCCCCACCAGCAGGCCCGCCTCCATCGGACCGAGCCGGTCCGCCCGGGCGACGGAAAGCCTGGCGCGTGCCGCCTCCTCGCGTTTCAGCAAGGCGAGGCGAAGCGGCGTGCGGCGGACGGCGAAGCTTTCCAACGCCCCGCTGTTAGCGGGAAGCGACAACCCTGAAGGACGCTCGACCGTGATGACCGTCCCGCTGCGCCGGCCGATCCGTCGGGCCAGCGCGGCACTTCGGGAAAGCCGCTGGGATTCCAACGCCTCCCGTTCCGCCGCTTCATTGGCGGCTTCGGCATCGAGCAAGGCGAGTTCCACCGTGCCTCCCTGGCCGGCCTTCACACTTTTTTCGAATGATTCAAGTAGCGACAGTAAATCCTCGCGGTTTTGCCCACGGATCGCTTGCAGCTCCTGCACGGTCCAGAGCTCGGCGTAGCGGCTGTAAACGTCGTTGAGCACCCCGGCGACCTGGGCGCGGGCATCGGCGCGGGCGGACGCCTGCTCGATGACGGCGTAGTTCCGGCGCAGGCCGAAATAGCTGCGTTTCACCGGCT
This sequence comes from Akkermansiaceae bacterium, assembly GCA_031389115.1. GTDB lineage: Bacteria > Verrucomicrobiota > Verrucomicrobiia > Verrucomicrobiales > Akkermansiaceae > Luteolibacter. Next base: position 21,817 of record JANMSI010000127.1, on the reverse strand, counting down.
GCATGAGCTTCAGCTCAAGCATCGGCTTGTCGGTCAGTTCGCGGAACTCCGCCTCTAACCGGGGATTGGGGACTTCGGTGACGGCGAGAGTTTCCGCGAGGCGGATTCTCAAATCCGCATCGGCGGCGAGGATGTCGGGATGGTTTTTAAGGCCCTCGCGCAGGGCAGTGGAAAGCGGCAGGACTTCTTCCGCAAAACACGGAAGAGCGGCGGACAAGATCCAGCCGGACAATAGAAAAACGGGATATTTGGTCATGAAAATGAGTGTTGAGCGATCAATGAAAGGGAAGCATCGACGCGATGCGCGGGAGTAACGGGCCACATGGGCAAAGCTCCGCGTGGAATACGCGGGTGCTAAAACGAGCGGGCTTCAACGGCACGAAAGTGCCGGAGCTTCCGCAGTGGCTATCGAGTTCAATCGATCGAACGACGGAGGCATTAAACCACTGGAGCAATCGGAAGGACCACAAAAAGGAACGTGTGGCAGATCCACTTGGTGATTGTGCGTTTCACCCCCGGATTGTGGTTCGTCATGATCCGCCGGAGCGTCTTCTCCGCCGGAATGATCCGAGTGGATGTCCTGCGGATCCTGCGCGTGATACTCATGCTGATGATGGCCCTCGGCATGGGTGTGCTCGACCACGATGGACGCACGAACGTCAGTGACCGCTCCAATAAAAGCGGCAAGCACCAACAACCAACCTGTAAGGATGGTGTGAAAGCGGTGCTTTTTACGCGGACGCATGAGAAGAGGATCAGATGATTTTCCAGCCGCGATTCAAATGCGGTTGCGCCACCGGGTAACGATCGCGGGTTGATTTGGCAAGGCTTTGTTCGCGTCGCCGAGGCTGCATCAGAGCGGCCCGCTCGCCGCGGGCGGGCTGCAACGAATATAAATTGGGAGCGCTGTCTGCCTTGAAATTGATTCACATTTCCCAAAGGATCCCGTCACGCGCAGAGTTCCAAAGGGAAAGCAGCTTCCTCAACGTACGGGGAAACAGGTGGGAAGAAAAACCCCAAGGACCTGAGAGGCGAGAGCCATTGTTCCAGCATCCGTCCGCCCGGCGGGTCTGGCTGCGGCACCGGGAGCGACATTCTAAAATCAACTTTCAGATTTCCAGGATGGGCGTGTCTTTGAGGATCTTTTTGACATGGCGCCGCAGGATTTCGTCCTCCAAAATTGAGGTGGAATGGGGATTGGGGGATTTGACCATCAAGTCGTCGAGTTGCGGGGTGGTGTATCGACTGAGGAGCAGTTCGACCATTTTGTAACACGAATGGAATGTGGCCGTCCAAAAGGCGGCGTGGTTCCTTCCATGGAGGTCAGCTCCTCTTCTGAGTAGGATTCTCACAACTTCCACGTGGTTGAATCGGATGGCCCAGATCAAGCTAGCATCGTTTTTTGCATGAATATTTGCCTCCAGGTCGAGCAACCGTTTCACGGTGGTAGCGTGGCCGTTTTTTGATGCGAAACACAGCGGACTGCCGCCTTCTGCATGGACATTGGCTCCACTTGTCACGAGATACTCGACAGTGTCGGTCTGGCCTCTCGCTGCGGCAACCCGAAGCGCGGCGTCCTTTTCCGCATGAATATCCACCCCTTGTTGATCGAGGAGCAATGCCACTTCGCCGATCCGGCCAATGGCGGCTAGACCGATGAGCGCCAACTCGGGATCTCCCTGCCGGTAGTTCCCTCGATCAAGCAGCAAGGATATGATTTCGCCGGTTCCGTCCTCGATCGCCGAGCGAAGCAGGTGGTCTTGTTCGAAGTGGATGTCGGCTCCATCGTCGAGGAGCATGTTAACGGCGGCTAGCTGACTGTTTTCCGAAGCGTGGGACAAAGCCGACTCTTTGTCCAAAGCCAGATCAGTTTCCAGCTCCAGTAGGAGCTTGAGAGCTGTCGTCTGTCCGTTTCCTGCCGCAAAATACAGAGCAACATTTATGTCCGCACTTCTAGCGACCAGGAGTTCCGCGGTTTCTGCGTGACCGCACAGGGCGGCCAAATATAATGCAGAAGCGTTTTCGTCGTCACCTTCAGGATCGATGTCAGCCCCCAAGTCGAGCAGCCGGACTACCGTTTTGATGTGGCCGTTTCGTGCCGCGTGCAGGATAGCCGAATCCAGGTCCGCGCCTGATTCGAGCAACAGATCCCAAGTGTCTGGATGACCGTTACGGACTGCAAGGAAAAGGGCTAGGTCGCGATGTGCATTGATGTCCGCGCCAAGGTGGAGAAGGTTGCGAGCTATTTCTGTTTCGCCGGCGGCTGCGGCTTCGATTAGTTTTTGGTGGATTGTCATGATTTTTCTGAATTCTCCGGAGGTTTTTTTGGGCGAAGGTTCGCGGGGTGACAGCCCCGTGAAACCCGCTCTGCCCATCGGTTCGTAGCCGACCAAAGGATCGGATTTCGCAAGTGCGGGCCACCCATTTCGGCGCACTACTAAACTGAGTGAGGAAGTTCCGAAAGGCAGTCTCTGCAAGGCGGGGGTGGAGTCGAGATGGGCTCGTGCCGCTCCATGATCCCCTGAACTACTGGAGCCGAGGATTTCTGAATGACTCGGTGGGAAGCGGATTATCCGAATGTCCTATGACCGCAGGCTCCTGCCGAAATTTTGCCGTCGCTTGGGTTGCAAGGATTTCGTTGATTCGGCGCGGGAATGGACTCTGCGCACGATGATCACTGGAATGTGACCCTGAAACTTTTCTGCAACTTAAAAGACTAAATACGCCTGAAATGGACCAATTTCGACTTAAAATGGCTGAAATCCTTTTTTGCCAGATTGGCTCAATATCTTCTCTTAATCAATAGATTACGAGAAAAACTGGGTGGGCCTGCTCGGATTTGAACCGAGGACCAAGGGATTATGAGTCCCCTGCTCTAACCGCTGAGCTACAGGCCCTTTGTTAAATCGCGCGGGTTTCGTCGCGCGGGGATTTCTATTCCGTCGTTCCGGCGCTTGGCAAGGCCTGTCGTCGCCCTTGCGGCGCAAAGTCTCGGTGCCGATCAGAGTTCCTGCTCGATAGCTTTCAAAGTCAGGAAAAGTTCCTGCCAGCGTTTGAGGCGGGGTTCGATGGCGGCCTTGTCTCGCGCGAGGTGAGTCCTAACGGCGGTGAGCGATGAGGCGTAGTCTTGGAAAACAATCCGCAGGGCTTCCTCGTAATCGGAGCGCAAAGTGCTGGCAAAGCCGCCGCAGGTGTCGAGCAGGCGTTTCTGGAACTCGGCGGTGATCGACCTACGGGTGACCATGGCGGTTAGAATGCCGCCGACGAGGAAGAGGGCGGCGAGGCCGCAGAGGAGGCCCGGCACCCACGGAATTTCCAGCGCTCCGCAGGTGGCGCCGGCGGTGGTGAGCAGCAGCATCACGAAGGTGAAGGATTTGAGCGCGAGATTGCGGCGACGGATTTCCTTGTCGAGCTGGTTGCGGACTTTGAGGTTCCCGATGCCCTGGCGCGCAGCGCGACCCAGCCGGAGCACAAAGCGGGTTTTCGCAGTGGCGAGCGTTTCATCGAGCGGATCCGAGCTGCCTAGTTCGACGCCCATGGCTTCCCTGACGCGTTCGCCGAGTTCGTTCCAGTGATTGCGGCAGAACTGGACGACTTCGAGTCCGTCTTTTTCGGCGACCGCCTCGACGGCGGATTGCAACCGCTCGACGAAGACGGCCTCCATTTCCGGGCCGGTGCGGTCGCCGATGAATAGGCGGAAAAACGACGGAACGACGCCGAGCCGCCGCTTGAGGCGCTTGGAAACCCACACCGCCTCGGTTTCGAAAATCTCGGCGACGCCGGTGAGATGCCGGGGGAGTCGGGCGACGAATTTCTCGCGGATCTCGTCGATTTCCCGCTCGATGGTATCGAGGAAACGGCCCTGGTTGCCGAGTTCGTGGGATTGGTCCTCGATGTGGTCCTCCACCGCGCGGAGTGCGGATGCGGCCTGGCTGCGCCAAAGTTCGAGGAGTTTTTTCCGCTCGGGCGATTCGCAAACTTGTTTGGAAATATGCTCCTCCAGCGCGGGGTAGCCGCTGGCTTTCAGGCGATCGATCGCCATCGGTTTTGCGCATTTCGCCTCGAACGAGGTTTTACCGGAGACGGCAAAAATCGGCGGGACGCGGCCGATGCGTTTCATCGCGAGATCCGCCATGTGACCCATGATGACGGTGATGTCGATGGCCTCGCGCCGATCGGCCTGCTGGATGATGAGGACGACTTTGGCGAGGGATTCGGGGGGGAGCTCGGAAATGAAATTCCAGGTCGCGGCTCCCCACGGGTTGGTGACGGGGAAGACGAACAGAATGAGATCGGCGGCGGACAGGAAGCGGGTGGTGATTTCCTGATGGCCCTGAACGGTGGAGTTGGTGCCAGGGGTGTCTATCAGGTGGAAGTCGCGGAGAAACCCGAGGGGGCGGAACCGTTCCTCTAACAATAAGGCGGCCTCGACGTTGCGCGATGGATCGCCGAACTGAAACCAATGCACCCGGTCGGTTTCCGGGAGGACGGCGGCGCGGCAGAGGTCGTGGCCGAAGAGGCCGTTGATAAGGGTGGATTTTCCGGCGTTGACCTCGCCGCAGACGACGAGGAGAAACGGCGCGCCGAGGCCTTTTTCCAACTCCGCGATCGGCAGCGTTTCGCCGAGATCAGACTTCGTTTGCGCGGCCAGTTCGGCAGTGCCGCGCATGACCTGAGCCAACCGTTCGCGCGTCGCGAAATAGCGCTCGCCGAACATGGAGTAGCTCACGGGGCGGGGGAAAAATGACTCAGATGTTCGCCGGGCTGACCGCGGCTTGCACTGCCGGCGCGTCGGATTTCATGGCCAGCAACTGTGAGACGGTGACGAACTTGAAACCGCGGCGCAGCAGGCCGTCGAGCGTGACGGGCATGGCATCGACAGTCGTGGCGTGGAGGTCGTGAGCGAGGACGATGCCGCCGCTGGAGGCACCGGCGAGGATGCGCGAGGTGATGAGGCCGGAGTTGCGGTTTTTCCAATCGAGCGGATCGACCGACCACATGATGACCGGGTAGCCGAACTCGGAGTGGACGATCTCTCGCTGGCGCTGGAGCAGGCCGCCGTACGGCGGGCGCATCGTGCGGGGCTGGACCCCTGCGGCGCGGACGACGGCGTCCCGACAGCGGCTCATTTCCTGGCGGAGTTCCGAGTCGCCGAGCTTGCTGAGCAGGCGGTGGGTGTGCGAGTGGTTGCCGATTTCGTGGCCTTCCGCGACGGTGCGGCGGACGACTTGCGGGTAGAGGTCCACACTGCGGCCGATGACGTAAAAGGTGGCCTTGATATTGCGGGCGCGGAGGATGTCGAGCAGCCGCGTGGTGTTCTGCGGATGCGGGCCATCGTCGAAGGTCATGGCCACGTAGTTGCCGGAAACGAGGACGCGGGAGAAGGAAATGCCGGCGCCTTTCGAGAAATCGGACCCGAGCGAAATGTCTGGATTGCGCGGGACCGGGCCTTGGATCGGCGGGGTGCGGTAGGCGGTGTTGGAGCCGGTCTTGACGGGCGCGGCGTTCGGGTTTGCGGAGGCTTTCACCTTCGGCTTGAGTGGCGCGGCGGCGGCACAGCTCGAAAGCGAGGTGGCGAGCAGCATGAATCCCCGGCGGGAGAATTTTGATAGATTCGGGCGCTCCGCGTTTTCGGCCTGGAGGGTGGCGTTGAGAAACTTGTAGCCGAGCGAGTGAAGGGGATTTTCCATAAAGGGTGGGGACGCGGAAAAGTTAAGGTTTGCGAGTATTATGTCACGCCTCGTTTTTCCCGAAGGTGGTGCCTTGGTCGAGTGCGTGGATGATGCCGCCGTCCGGTGACTCGAAGCGATAAGATCGGCGCAAGGTGTGACCGAGGTAGTCCTTGGCCATTTCCACCGAGCGGGTGAGCGACTCACCCAGCGCGAGGGCGGCGGCGATGGCCGCAGAGAGCGTGCAACCGGTGCCGTGAGACGAGGCGACCGGGATTCGCGGGCAAACGAAGCGATGAACCGTGCCTTGGTCTGCTAGCAGATCGACACATTCCAGCCCATCCAGATGTCCGCCTTTCAGCAGGCCCGCAGTTCCAAACTGTCCGGCCAAGGCGCGCGCTGCCGGCTCCATCGACGCTTCGTCGGGAATCCGTTGTCCTAACAATACCTCGGCTTCCGGTAGATTCGGGGTGATGACCCGGGCAAGGGGCAGCAGCAGCTCGCGGTAAGCCGCCACCGCATCCGGCTCTAACAAGGAAGCTCCGGTAGAAGCGATCATCACGGGATCCACCACGATCTGCACGTCCGGGCGGCGTCGCAGGATTTCCGCGACAGCGATGACGTGGGCGGCGGAAAACAACATTCCGGTTTTCACGACGGACACGGGGAAACTTTCCAGCAGCAGGGAAATCTGGTCGCGCAGGATTTCTACCGGCACCGCGTGGACCGCGCGGACGACGTTCGCCGTTTCGGACACCACGCAGGTCAGAGCGGTCAGTCCGTGGACGTGGAAATGCTGGAACGTTTTCAAATCCGCCTGGATCCCGGCTCCCGCCGAGCAGTCCGAGCCGGCGATGGTCAGGGCCACTGGAAGCGAATGGGTCATGCCGTTTGATAGTCCGTGGGATCTTCCCGGCAAATCTCTTTCGTGCTTGGCAGGTTCCACAACCAACGGGAGGATCAACGTCATGGCAGGTGTGATCAGGGAATTCGAGGGCCTTCGCGTCAAGGTGGATGACGTGATTTACATGCCCAGCCTGGACGCCCCGCAGGACAAGCCGCATCCGTTCGTTTATTTCATCTCGATCCACAACGACTCGCCGGTTCCCGTGACGATCCGCGGCCGGAAATGGGTGGTGCAGGAAGAGGGCGGTGAAATTTCCGTGGTCGAGGGCGATGGGATCGTGGGCCAGACGCCCGTCATCGAGCCGGGCGGTCATTTTTCCTATAACAGCTATCACGTGGTGGCGAAGGGGGCGACCGTGTCGGGCGCTTTCTTCGGCGAGACGGCAACGGGCGACTGGGTGTTCTCGCGGATTCCAGAGTTCCGCCTGGAAGTGCCGACGTGGGCGTAGGAGCTATGATCTATGATGGATGATCTATGAAAGTTGAGTGGAAGATTCATAGATCGTTGATCATAGTTCATCCTTCATAGATCCTATTTCTCTTCAAAATAGGACGGTGTCCATGAAGATGTCGTGGGGTTCGGCGAAGGTGTTAGGGATCAATTGTTGATGAAAGCCGATGCCGATTTTCAGCGCGCCGGGGCGGGCGCGGGCGAGGACGCGGTCGTAGAATCCGCGGCCGCGGCCGAGGCGCCCGCCGCTGGAATCAAAGGCAAGACCGGGGCAGATGAAGGCATCGATTTCGTGAAGCGGGACTTCGACAGAACCGGGCGCGGGTTCGAGGATATTGAATGGGCCGGGGAGATGGTTACCGCCGACGTGGAAGGTGAGTTCGGCACCGCTGATTTTCGGATAGACCCATCGAAGCTGGGGATGGGCGAGGACAACCGCCGATGTGTCAACCTCGCCGGGGAGAGGGAAGTAAATGGCGATTGTGCGGAGTTCGGGATGAGCATGAAGCCACTTTTCCAGAGCGGCGCAAGCTGGAGCCGAATTGAGCGCATGCTCGGCAAGCAACTGCCGCATGAGTTTGCGGAGCTGGGACTTTCCTGGAGATGAGTCGGGAATTGCCACTTGCCAACAATCGGTCTGCTTCCATCCTTAGCCCTGATGAGGCGTTTTTGGCAAGTAGCGGCTTTTTCTCATGCCACGGTTTCAGTTCTGGGAGCGCAGGGACCGGAGAAATCATTCTCATGGGATGCGCCCAAAGTGGTGGCCAGCATCTTCACGCAGGAACTCGGAATGCTGGACTCGGAGCGGGAGGAATACGCCACCAACCTGGCAACGCTGGCTTCTAACCATCTGGCCGCGGCCAGGGCCGCGCCCGCATCGCTGGTGGAAGCGCGCCGGATGCTGGCCTTGGCGCTCCAACTGTCACCGCGCAACAAGAAAGCGGTGGTGGTGAATTTCCAGCTCGCGAAAGGGATCGTTCCCGAAATCACCGACGGCAATTACAGCCCGCCGGTGTTTGCGCGATTGATTCTAACACGCGGCCAGCTGCTCGCCAAACAAGGCGGTGCTGAGAACCAGAAGCTCGCCCGTTATTTCATCCAACTCGCCGCCGAGCTCGACCCGAAGAATGAAGACGCGGTTTACGCGAGCGAAGTGCAGCGCCTCGATCACGGGGCGGTGAACTGGTCCGCCGTGACCGATGCGGCAGACAGGAAACCTTGAATGGTTAGTGTTGCCGTGGCCGCCAAAATCGAACGCAAATTTCTAATCGCCAACGAATGGCTGTATCGCGGCGGTCTCGCCACAGAAACTCCAGCACACCCGTCGCAAGAATTCCGATTCTACGATTGTACGATTCTGCCAGGAGTTAGCGGCGGCATGGGTTCGCAAGCCGACAGGAATGGGAAACGCACGGATGGCGGAGCGGTGGGAATGGGACATGAAGTCAGCGTCATGAGGTCGGTGTGCCGCACTTGCGAGGACGAGGCGGCGGCGAAGCAATTGATCCTACTCTAAGCGAAGCTTGGTATCTTAAACGCTCGTCCGGTCTGATCTGGATGCCAGCCGCTCACGAACCAACCGTCCCGAATCGGCAAAGGGAGAACCTTAAATGTCTGTTATTTGGGACCGGAGACTCGTTGGAGGCAATGCTGATACCGCGAATGCATAATTACCGGGACCGTTGATACGACCCCGATAATATTTTGGTGGGTTCTGACGGCTATCAGACAGAAGCCACAGCGGTATCGCCCCGCTGCGGCACCCATTTACCAGAAAGCGGAGAACTCCTAGATGCGTCCTGATAGAAAAAATCTCCTGTATCCAATACGGGAGAAGCGGAAGAGAGAATGCCGAAATGGTACGTTGACCATTCTGGCGAAATTCATGTAACGATTACGTGTTCGTTTCACCTGCGCAGTCACTCCCAATCCCCGACGCTTTCGTAGGTATATCTTCTTTCTAAACGGGCAGCCCATCTGTCCCACTTGGTTCCGTGGCAAATCATCCGTTTGAAAAAGTTTCCGCCACAACTCGAAAACACTAGTCCGTCACTCAATTACAACAATCATATTCTATGAAAATTCCACCGAATCGCCACTACTCTTTATTGATGCTCGCAATTGTCGCCGGAAGCACCTCCATTGCCGACGCCACCACGACACTCAGTTCCATCGGAACCTTTAATACCACCGCTCCTACAGAAAATAAAAAATTGGTAGCAAGCGGCGGAGCGGTGCTCAACGGCGTAAACGTTGGAAAAGGGGCCGGTAACATTCAATACAACGTGGCGATCGGCCCGGCTACCATCGACTCGCCACTTAATACGGGGAATTGGATGACAGCAGTGGGTTCTAACGCACTCCAAGTCAACACTTCCGGGTGGGGGAATACAGCGCTGGGGCATGTCGCCCTGCAGAATAACACCTCTGGAGCGGCTAACACGGCGGCGGGTATGCAGAGTTTAGTCAATAATATAGGTGGAGTTTATAATAGCGCCTTCGGACACCAGTCCATGTTTTTGAACACGGCTGGAAACTATAATTCGGCATTCGGACATGCCAGCCTTGACAGCAACTCCAGCGGTTTTCAGAACACGGGAATCGGGACTGCGGCTTTGTCAGAGAACACAACGGGCAGCTACAACGTGGGTTTAGGAGTGCACGCGCTTTACTACAACACTTTCGGACAGTCGAATATCGCAATCGGAAACAATTCCGGAATGCTTAACTGGAACGGAAGCTCAGGCCTAAATGGAGTATCTGAAAGCATCTACATCGGAGTGAACTCGCGGGGTTTTAACAACAATGACTACAACAGCATTGTCATCGGAACGAATGCGACCGGCGAGGGGGCAAATACGACTGTGATCGGCAATGCGGCTACGAGCAAAACCCATCTTTACGGTCAAACAGTCGCCGAGTCGTTAAAAGTGAACGGCTCTACAGTTCTCAGCGGATCGGTCACTCTGGCCGCTCCGCAGGGTGACATCTCCATGGGCAACTACCAGTGACTGTAGCGGCGACCATCGGTCGCCGCGCGGTTTCTCCACCATCACCTAACAAGGTGCCCGCTTGCCTGGCACCGCTACGCATACTATCCGATGAAACGAATCCCCTTCCTGCTTTATCTCGCGCTGCTCCTAGCGCAAAATACCCGATTGTCAGCCGCAAATCCTACCTGGTGGGCTTTGCGCGGTGTTACTAATGGCTCTCCGGCAAGCAACCCTTCACCCGCGACCATCGGACAGGCAAAGCACATGGCGGCCATGGTTCTGGCTGAACTCCAACTCCGCTTGGATGCTCTTACATTCCAGGCCCTTCAAGCAGACGTGGCAGCGGTGGTAAATCTAGTTCCACCCGTCACGGCCGCAGGGATGGAGCAACAACGGGCCGTACTTCTTATCGGCCAGCTTAAGGCGATTACAGATCCGTTTTACCGCCACTTGAATACGCTGGCGCCACTCTGGTTGGCCAATCAGCGGGTGGGAAACGGGACTCAGGATGTTTCGGATTCGACCCATATATTGCCTTGGAGCGCTTCAACAAGTGATGATTCGAACAAGGCGATGGCTTCGGTCGGCCAATTGAAAGCTGTGTTCGCGCTGCGATTTGAGGACGATAGCGACGCTAATGGACTTTCCGACTTTTGGGAGTGCAGATTTTTGGGGCAACTTGGGAACATCGGTGGTTCGGATTTAGATGGTGACGGGCTGACCAACTTTCAGGAAGCTCAAGCGGGAATCGACCCGACTTCGATTGATTCCGATCAGGATGGGATGCCGGACTTTTGGGAAAGTTTGCACCACCTGAATCCCAATGATCCGTCAGATGCAGCGCTGGATATGGATGTGGATGGCATTTCTAACCTGGAGGAATTCCTAGCAGGGACGAATCCTGAGTCAGCGAACGCTCCCGTGCCTGGGCCGGCTAATGAGTTGTTCGGCTATGATCAGGCTGATCGCTTGAATTCGGTGACTTCTCCCGCGCCCGCGACCTTCGGGCAGGACCAGGAAGGCAATGTTTTGAACGTTCAGTAACCCCAACGAGAGACTTTTCCATGTTTTTTAAGATTTTAGATATGAACCGAAATCAATGGCTCAAGCGCGCCATTTTCATGCTCGCGATGGGGTCTTCCTGGGCGTCTGCGGACCAAGGAGCGGGGTGGTTTCACGCGCCGACAACGTCTGTTCAGAGGCAAACAACCCCGTTGGATTCCAGTTTGCAGAGTCCGAAAAAGACGACGGCCAGGAGAGCAGTTGCTGCTAGAAGCAGTGCGGCACCCGCGCCCGCAGCGGTCCTAACGTTACCAACGGTGCCGGTGGCACAGGAAATCAGGGATTTGGCGAGCGCCTTGGGAAACGATCCGTTGGCGATGTTCAATTGGATGCGAAATCACGTGGACTATGTCCACTATCGTGGGGCGAAAAAGGGAAGTTTGACCACCTTGGTGGAGCTCAGCGGTAATGATTGCGACCAGAGTCTGTTGCTGCGTGATTTGTTGACGGCCGCGGGGTTTCCGACCCAACTGAATTGGGGGGCAACTTTCATTCCATACCAGTCAGTCAACGCTGGGGATCTTCGTCATTGGTTAGGACTGCCACAGGCTACTAATTCAAATGGTCATGCGCAGGACTTTGTATTCGCGCGCGGGACAATGCTGAGTGATACTATTTGGTATAGTAATGGAGTGGACTTGAAGCGGGTGTGGGTGGAAGCGACAATCGGAGGCCAGACTGTACAGATGGACCCGTCTTTTAAAAAATACGAGCAGGTCACAGGGATGAACCTCGCGACGGCATGTGGCTATGAACAGGTTGCTGCACTCGGACAACTGGGTGGGTGGACATCGGACCCCGGGAATTATAGCTGGGTCCGTGCCCGAGAAGCGGAATTCGGCACTTATCTTAAAAACAGAGCGGCGACTTTGGTGCAGGTGTTCAAGCAATCGGGAAATGTGGGGAAAACTCCCCTGGAGGTGACTGGTGGATGGCGGTTGCAGGAGTGGATCGCAGCGAGTCTGGAGGATGCATTCCCATTGGATGATCTGTATGACTATTCTATAGATGAGCAATGGAACGCACCTCCGGTGGGCTTGCAGGCGGGCATTCGACTGCGGTTGGGCGCGGACCCGCAGAATCTGCTATACGGTTTCGAGCTGACGATGACGATGTCCGAACTGGCCGGAAGGCGGCTAACTTTGGAATTTGTCACCAGTGGTAACACGACCAAATCCCAGTTCTGGCTGGATGACACGCTGTGGGGCGAGTCGCCCTTTTGGGATGCTGCGGCGGTGAAATTGGAAATCCAGATGACGCACCCCACTGGGGACACGAGGTTGAATCAAACTTTCCAGCAAAGCTACAAATACAAAGTGACCGCGAACGGAATGCCGAACGGCACGGCGATTTATGCATTGGCCTATGGATTCGACGTTACGCGTGAATCGCTGCGGAGGCGGGAGCGGATGCTGGAAAGTTACCAAGCGGCTGGCAAAGCGGAGCGAAGCCGTGAGATAGTGGGCGAAACGCTGAATATGATCGGCCAGCAATGGTACCTGCAAACGCAGGAGGCAGGAAGTATCCTTACTGCCATGACAGGCTGTGCGCAGCAATGGCATCATCGCATCGGGCGGGTGGCGCAGGAAGAAGGCGTTTACATAGATGTCATGGGCCAATTCTCCGGGGCTTCCTCCAGGACGTCGGATTACGCAGCGCTGAATGCGATGTTTGCAAGTTGGGGTTTCTACGCAAGCGCGATGGAGCATGGCGTGCTGGACCAGCTTCAAAACACTTCAGCAGCATCCACGGTAGGATTGATTTCTCGCGCAAATGCTCTGGGAGAACACGTTTTCGTATTGAAGGACATCGCCGCATATAACTACGTTCAATCTTGGCTCAAGGGTTACAGCGCGACGCAAAAAACCGAAATCCAGACATACATCAATGGCGGTGCCACGGTGGTGTGCCCTATGAATGGAGATCTGAGGTTGAATCCAAGCGACACATGGCACGGTGCCGGGTATGTGGTTTCTTCCCCGGATCAAATTGGAATGGTCATCTCAGGCGGGTACTTGGGAGGCTATTCGACGAACAACGCGCAGACCAATTCCACACCAGTCCAACAATCGACCTACACGGATCCATCATACATCACGCGGGCACCAGCTTCCCAGCCACGGTCCGTGAGTTATGACCCGGTGGATCTGCAGACAGGAAACTTCCTGCTTTCAGGTCGGCCCGATCTGGAGGTCGGAAATACGCTCGCTTTCGTGCGCTCTTATGACGGTGCCCGCAGCACGCGGGATGTTGCGGGTGTCGGTTATGGCTGGACGCATAGCGGGAATTTATTACTGAACGAGCGGACCAGCGTTGAGAGTGCCCTTGGTCAACGGGGTCCCGCAGATATGGCGGCCATGCTCGTGAGCGCCGTCACGGTTCTTGATCTATTCCAAAACCGGACCGGGACGGTTTATCCGGCTTTTCAGCGAAATTGGATTGGCAGCCTGTTGGCCGCCAAATGGGCGGTGGATCTATTGAAAAACAACAGCGTCACCGTGCAATTGCCGGACAAGACGCTGGAATTCATTCGTCAGCCGGACGGGTCTTTCACTGCCCCTCCTGGCATACCGGTTGTTCTGACGAAAGACTCCACGACGAATATTTACTCCGTCACCCCACGCAATGGTGCCACCACCACTTTTGAACCTGTGGTGCCTGCAATTACGGGTCAATACAGGATCAAACAGAGCACCGATCTGTGGGCGCGGAATCAGACCTACGCGTATGACGCCACTTCGGGGAAATTGACCACGATGACCGATCCATTTGGCCGCAGTCTGACCCTGACGTATCAAGGCGGCCGCCTGAGCAGTCTGAGCGATTCCACCGGGTGCAGTGTGAGCTATACCTATGATGGGGCGGGGAATTTGTCCAAATTCACCGATGCGGAAGGAAAGGCGGACCAATTTCTTTACGATGGTCTCCACCGCATCACGGCAACACGGGATCCAGCGGGTCGGACTGTGGTGAAGAATTTTTACGACGATCAGGGCCGCGTGATTGAACAGCATAACCAAGGACTTTCCAGTCGGGCCTACTTCTATGATTACGCGCCAGGAGTGACCCGTGAACGAGATCCGACTAGTTCGGCGACCCGGCATCTGTTTGACGCGCGGAACCGGAACATCGGTAGCATCAATGGAGTCGGCCAGCGCGTTCGGATCGGCTATGATGCGAAGGATCGAAAAGTTTCCGAGACCTCGCCGCTAGGCCGCACTTCCACATCCGCTTACGATGCCAATGACAACCTCCTGACCACCACGGATCCCACCGGAGCCACCACCATTTACGGCTACGATTCGCAGAACCGGGTGAATTCCGTGACGGACCCGTTGAACCGGGTGAGCACGATGACCTACAATGGCAAGCATCAGGTGCTCACGACCACCAATGCCTTAGCCGAAACGACGACCCAGGCCTACGCCAGCCTTACTGGCTACCTGACCAGCACCACGAATTCTGCGGGGCATGTCACCAGCTTTCTGTATGACGGCTACGGGCAGGTGACCCGCACCACCTTGCCGGACCTGACGTTCGCAGAGCAAAGCACCACCGCGCGGGGCGACGTGAGCTGGGCGACTGATGCACGGGGAATCCGGACGGATTTCACCTACAATGCCCGCCGTGAACGCACCTCCGCTACGCAAGGCGGGCGCGTCACCAGCACCGCGTATGATAACAACCGCATGCCGTGGCGCACGACCAATGCGCGAAACTTCGCCACCACCAGCACCTTTTCCGCCAGTGAAAAACCGCTGACCTTCACCGGCCCAAATGGAGCGAAGGTGACGACAAGCTACGAGGCGCGAGACCTGCCGTATGCTACCACCGGCCCACTGGGGGAAATCTCATCGACGACTTACGATCCGCTCTCCCGCCCGCAAGTGAGCACGGACCCGCTGAACCGGCCCGTGACGCAGAATTACGATGCGGATGGAATGCCGACGACCACGCTGGCCCCCTTGGGGCGGACTTCCTCAATGGCCTATCAGATCGGCGTCGGCTTGCCACGCGTGACGACGCAGACCAACCCGTTGAGCCACACAACGCTCACCGAGGTGGATGCCGCCGGACAAACGCGGTTTGTGACGAACCGGCGCGGGCAGGTGTTCGAGCTGCGCTACGATGCGCTCGGGCGGGTGCTGAAAACCATCCAGCCGGGTGGCCGCACACTTACGGCAACGTATGGCTGGAATGCCACCGGGCGGACCTCGGCATTGGCCGAGCCCAGCAACCAGGCGACGATACTCCAGTATGACAAGCGGGAGCGTCTCATCACCCGTACCGGGCCGGATGCGACCGCTTCCTATGGCTATGATGCGAGCGGAAATCTGCTAACTGCCACCGAGGGGGCGGCTGTGCTCACACGGGCTTATGAGCCGACCCGGGATGCGGTTAGCAGTTACACCAATGCCGCCGGAGATCAGATTTCCTACACCTACGATGCGAACGGAAACCTAGGCACGTTGACCTATCCGGGCGGCAGAACCGTGACCTATGGCTACGATTCCAATGACCGGTTGGTGAAAGTGACTGACTGGGCCGGACGGGTGACCCACTTCGGCTATGACTTGAGCGGACGGCAGGTGTGGCTGCAACGGCCTAACGGCACCAAGCGGCGGATGGCCTACGACGCCGCCGGGCAACAAACGCTGTTCACGGAAGTCAGGAAAAATGGAGCTCCCATCGCGAGCCAAAGCTGGCGCCACGATGCGGGTGGCCGGGCCGTGCAGCGGACGCGCAATCCGAGTGCGGTGGCGTTCACCGCGCCGACCTATGGGGCGACTTACCATCCAGACAACCGGCTGAACACGCTGACACCGAGCGGAGGTTCCGCGGCCACGGTCATTTCCGACGCGGATGGAAACGTGACCAGCCTACCTTTGTGGGAGCCGACGCGGTCATGGCAGACGGCGGGCCTGACCTGGAACGCGCGGAACCAGCTTACCGCCATCACCAGTGGAAATGGCAATGCCGGCTATCAATACGATGCGGAAGGGAACCTCATCAGCCGCACTCAAAACAGCCTGACCACCCGCTACACGGTGAATCCAATCACCCAGTTGAGCCAGCAGTTGATCGAACACCGGCCGGACGGCAGCAAGACTTTCTATATCTACGGCGGCGGATTGCTTTATGAGGAAACGTTCAACGCGAGCAACGTCAGCCAAGGCACGCGCAGCTATCATTTCGACCAGGTTGGCAGCACCTTGGCGCTGACCGATGACACCGGAGTCGTCACCGGACGCCTGGAATACACGGCGTACGGCGTGACCAGCCACACCAGCGGCGTGGTAGACACGAAATACCGCTACAACGGACAATACGGCGTGCAAACCGACCTGACCACCGGCCTGCTGCAAATGCGAGCGCGGTGGTATAGCCCGAGCGTGGGGAGATTCCTGAGTGAGGATCCAATAGGGTTCGGTGGAGGCATGAATTGGTATGCGTACGCAGACGGGAACCCGATTTCATTGATCGATCCATACGGGTTGTGCGCGCTAGGAGATTATATTAATCACTCTGACAAGCTGGCGTATCCCGATTGGCCGGGAATATCAGACGCGACGTTTGAGGTGCAATTCGCCCTTGGTGCTCCCGCCTTGTTGCGTAGCCTGGGTGAAATCGGAACTGCTTTAGTTGGCAAAGGATTGTCTTCCATTGGGAATGGTGCCGTAAGGACAACAGGTCAGATAGTCCAAACCGAGTTTGCTTTTGCCAGAGGAGCGAGCATTCAAACCCCTGGAGTTACTCAAGCTGGTGAATCATTTGTAAGGGTCGGGGCTACTGGAGCGAGCACAGGAGTGAGAGCTGGTAGCTATGCGACGCCAGAAGCCACATTTAATGCACTAGGACGCGACCCCGCTGTCCTAAAAAACGCATTGGATCTCCCCGGAAGGGCGCCACAGTATTTTCGATACATCCGACCACCAGCAGGCACTCCAATTCAGAGAGGGACCGTTCCTGGTGGTGAGTTTGGTGGTGTTGGAGGACATCCAGAAGTCATTTTCCCGAAAGGAATAAACTAGGTTACGACTATGGTTGAATTGCCATCAAAATTTGAGGATGAGGTAATTGGATACCCTGAATATAGCTACGGCGTAACTCGAATCGTGGTCACATTAGACGATGGGATCGAATGCCGTGATGTGTTTGTCGCTTGGGGCAAGGAAATTGTCAAAGTTGGATCAAGTGAGAATGTGCCATTTGATCCATCGAGAATTATAGCTGTGAGGCGGCAATAAATGCGTTCCATTCTACTCGTCCTTGCTCTATGGCTAGGATTTCTTGCATTAAAGTTGATAGGGAGTTCAGGTCCGAATGGTTTTGTCCTGGTTGATGAAGAGTCATTGCACTCAACGGTGGCAATTAGAAACGGATCGTTGGTAAATCGAGTATTCGATTCTGGTTTTGCGACCATTCCTCCGGGCGGCTCAGCCTCTAGGATCATATTTTGGCGAAGGAGGAACGATTCCTTTCTCTGCGAGCAACGCCATCACAAGTCGCGGGCTTAACCTTCCGGGAATCGTCAATGATGCTCGTATGGGAGCCACATACAAGGCCACGACGAACATCCCAGCGCTACGTGGTCCTGCTGCTGGCGGAACGGGGCCAGAGTTGATCATAGATCCCTCCAATTTCCGCCATTTGCAGCTTCAAGGAGGATATATACCAGTTGGACCATGAATACGCGCCCACCCATCCCTGAAGAGCAGCAATTGCAAGCTTTGGCCAATGGCCTGCCAGCGTTTTACCGGCTTATTGAGAATTACACCGGTGGTCCGATTAAGTCCGATTTCCGGCAATTCGCGACGGTCGATAAAGGGGACCTTGCTCGTTATTTGAGACGTCATCAGGCACTTGCTGCAAAGCATGTGATGGCAGAAGCAGATGCACTCACATTGCATGATCATCCGGTGCTTTTAAAGGAGGGTGACAAATGGCTAGTGTGCTGGATTGATCATGGAACTAAAAAGAATGAAGCTTTTTTTGGAGATCTGTCTGAAGCTGCGGCAAATTTCATTATGGCTTATTGGTAAAAGTGAACTCCACACACCAACCAATGACAGTGGGCGTTCCACCCATTTTCGATTGTAGCAGAAGCAGCTTCTCTGCGACTGAACTCCCTTGGACTAATGCAAAACCAAAGCTCGTCGGACTTTTCACGGCGCAGGCCTCGTTTCCATTTTACTTGATTCCCCAAGTTGTCGTTTCACGGGGAAGACCGTCTACATCAGACTGAACACCCCCACGCCTTGCCTACTTGGAGCGCTGTCCGGTCAACCAAGAACATCCCGTTGTCTGCCATTTCGTCCGCTTGGCCGGCAAGGGGTATTTAACGATTTGAGTGGCACCGAACCGACGATTGAGGGACGGCGGGTGCAACCTGTCAGGAAAGAGCGGGAATCCTCACGAAAACAGCGGCTCACCGAGGTGGCGAGCCGCTGTTTGGAAGAGAAGAGGCGGGTTGAAAACTAAACTGCCGCGTTAGGGAACAGGCGGAGGCGTGGGTTCTTCATCCGGGCCGCTGCCGCCGGTGCGGTGGATGCGGGAGGCGGTGCGCCACTCGGCGAGGACGTCCGGCTCTTGGCGGAAGCGGTTGCGGACGGAGGTGTTGAGGCTGCTGATCACTGCGCGGGCCTCCTGAATGAGACCGCGGTTGCGGACGGTATCGCCGATGTCTTCGATCTTGTCGTCGGTCTGCTCCGCGCCCTTGCCATCGATGGCGGCGAGATCGGCCTGGAGGTCGGCGACGAAATCCGCAGGCATGTCGTAGGCGATGAATTTTGCGACGGCGGCGGGATTCTGCAGGTGGCCGAGGAATGCGGTAGCAGTGGCGAGGATTTCCCGGTGGGTGTCATCGCCGAGGCGGAAATCCGCGGAGAAGCCGGGTTCCGCTCGGGAAATGGTGCGGGCGGTGCCGGAAATGGCTTTTAGGTCTTCCCAGACTTCCGCGAACAAATGGTTGCGGGCACCGGTGGCGGGACTGGCGGGGATGCCGGGGACGGAGTCGTCCGGGTCGATCTCGCCGGCGATCTGGATGCCGCGGGCGAACCCGGCGACGGCATTGCTGCCAGCCGGGAAGGCGGCGGCGTGTTGGACTCCGAAGCGGTTGACGCGTCCGAGGGCTTGGTAAACAGCGTTGTCTTTGTCGTTCATGGTGTTTGTGAGTGGGTAACTTTTTCCTAACGAAGCTTAACTATCAGGCTGGGCCTGGAAGGCAATCCGCATGTTCGCTGAGGGCTGGTCCAGGAATAAAAATTTGAGAGTCGCCGAGAGGAAAAAATTCACAAGTGATTGATAAACCAACAAATATTAGACCGGAAATTTATGTGTATCGCACCAGAGATCGATGTGGATCGCACCGGAAATCGATGTGGATTGCACCGGGGAACAATGTGACGAATGCCGGAGGGATGATTCCGGCACCGGAGGGCGAGGTGATCCGCACTGGAGCGAATCTTTCGCACCACCGAGGGCAGATGTGACTTCTGCCAGAGTACCTGGTGCATGGTGCCGGGGTGCTGGTGGTGGTACGGCGAAAGATTGTGGAGGCCACCGGAGAGCGATCTTGCGTGCGCCGAAGTTTCCTTTTTACGAGCCGGAAAAAGGT
The DNA here is from genome assembly GCA_031389115.1 of Akkermansiaceae bacterium. Classification (GTDB taxonomy): domain Bacteria; phylum Verrucomicrobiota; class Verrucomicrobiia; order Verrucomicrobiales; family Akkermansiaceae; genus Luteolibacter. The sequence continues at coordinate 2,119 of JANMSI010000127.1, read as the reverse complement.
CTGATGAGGCCAGTTTCGTTTCTTATCGATTTCCTGATTCAAACAGCGCTCTTGTGTTGGAGAGTCAGGCGGACCCTTGCCTTGGACCGCGCAGGCTCCACAGTAAAAATTTATGACCAACCGCTCCGCCCATGCCTGCTGAAATCGAACGCAAGTTTCTAATCGCCGACGACTCCTGGCGGGATGGGTCGGCGGGCGTGGGGATCACGCAAGGCTACCTGTCGCAGGATCCGGAGCGGACGGTGCGCGTGCGCACGGCCGGCGATCAGGCGTGGGTTACGATCAAGGGCCGCACCCGAGGGATTACCCGGGCGGAGTTCGAGTACGAAATCCCCGTGGCCGACGCGCGGGAGCTGCTGGAGCTTTGTCTGCCATCACTGATCGGCAAGACGCGGCACGAAGTTTCCTACGCGGGACATTTGTGGGAAATCGATGTGTTTCACGGTGCCAACGCCGGCCTGGTGGTCGCGGAAATCGAACTCGCGGATGAGTCGGTATCTCCCGCGCTGCCGCCGTGGGTCGGCAGGGAGGTTTCTAACGATGCGCGCTATTTTAACGCGTGTCTGGCGGAGCTGTCTTACGCGAAGTGGTAGCTGGCGCGGAGGGCATTGATAATCTTCAATCTCCCGCTTGCCAGAGTCGGTGATCCTCTTACCCTTGGCCAAGAATCTCACATGAAAATCTGGCTCGATGGTAAACTGGTGGATGAATCTGAAGCGAAGGTGTCGGTGTTTGACCACGGCCTTCTCTACGGGGACGGGGTGTTTGAAGGCATCCGTTTTTACAATGGCCGCATTTTTCGGTTGGAGGAACACATTCGCCGGCTGTTCGATTCCGCCCGCGCGATCATTCTCGATCTGCCGTGGAGTCAGGAGGAAATTTGTAAATTCACGTGCGAGACGGTCGCCGCGAACGGTCTAACCGACGGCTACATCCGCCTCGTGATCACCCGTGGTGCGGGAGAACTCGGACTCAACCCTTATCTCTGCCCGACGCCGACGATGTTTATCATCGCATCGACCATCAAACTCTATCCGGATGAAACGTACCGCGATGGTCTGAAAATCATCACCTGCGCCACCCGGCGGCCGGCTCCGGGCGCGCTGATGCCACAGGTCAAGTCGCTCAATTACCTGAACAACATCATGGCCAAGGTGGAGGCGATTCAAGCCAACGCCTTGGAAGCGGTGATGCTCAACGAGCAGGGCTACGTCGCGGAATGCACCGGCGATAATTTGTTTCTCCTAAAAAACGGCACGCTGCTCACCCCGCTGATCTGCGATGGCGCGCTGGATGGAATCACCCGGGCGGTGATCATCGAGATCGCCCAACAGTTAGGCGTGCCTTTCAAAGAGTGCTCGTTGACAAGGTATGACATCTTCACGGCGGATGAATGTTTCCTTACCGGCACGGCGGCCGAAGTCATCCCGGTGGTGGCTCTGGATCGCCGCGTCATTGGCACCGGCAAGCCTGGCCCGTTCACCGCTCGTTTTCTCGAAGCCTTCCACGAACTCGCCATGACCACCGGCACTCCCTTCGCTTCCACGGATTGAAAACCCCCACGACCATGAAGTGTGATTTCTGCGACAAAAAGGCCACCGTGTTTCTCACGCAACTTGTCGAGGGACAGATGAAAAAGGTGTGCCTTTGCGACGGCTGTGCCAAGGAGCGCGGAGTCACGGATCCCACGGGATTTTCACTGGCTGATCTGCTGCTGGGCGGGCTGCCCGGCGGACCGGGCACTGCCGTGGCCACTTCGTCAGCCGTCACGCCGGGCAATGGGAAAAAGTGCGTCACCTGCGGGTTCACGCTGGATGATTTGAAGCGCGTCCGCCGTTTCGGATGCAGCGACTGTTATGCGACTTTTAGCGAAGAGGTCGGCCAAATGGTCCGGGGCATGCACAAAGGACCGTCCCACATCGGAAAGGTTCCTGAAGGATTGATGGCGATCCAATTCCGTCACCAACGCATTGAAGAGCTCCGCTCGCGGCTGGAACAGGCGATCACTTCGGAAAGCTACGAGGAGGCGGCCGGCATCCGCGACGAAATCCGAAACCTCGACGAGGTCAAACATTGAAAAACCCACGACCATGATGCGCTTCACCACCCTCATCAAGCA
>JANMSI010000124.1:0-1980 GCA_031389115.1 Akkermansiaceae bacterium | reverse complement strand
CCCCAGAGGAGGGGTTTGGGGAATTGCCTGAGTAATAAGGAGTTAATGTGTCAGGCTGTGCGCTTCGCGCGCTGTGGTTCCCCATCGTTCTTTAATCCCCGCCGTCAGGCGGCATTTGGTTTCTCGGCGGGCGTGGCCTGGTAGCAGGGCAGTTCGCGCAAGGCTTCCCAGATAAATCCAGCTAGTTCGCGGGCGACGGCCACGAGAGCCTTATTACGATGGACGCGGCGGGCCAACAGGTTCATGAGACGGCGATGAAGGCGGTTTTGGGCTTTCCAGCTAATTTTAAGAACAGCCGTGGGTTGGCCCTCCTGCCGACAGGAAAGCTCCTTGCTGACTTTCGGAGGCTTGGCGTAGTGCTGGCTGCATTCGATGAGGAGCCAGCGTGCGTGCGGGTTGCCGCATTTGGTGATGGCGCCCTGGCGGCGTTTGAGGCTGCTGGAGGATTCGCTGGGCACGAGGCCGAGGTAGGCCATGAGTTGGCGAGGATGCTCGAAGCGTGGCAGGGCTCCGAGTTCGGATACGGTGATCATGGCGGCCACGATCTGGAAGCCTTTGAAGGCCATGAGCGCTTCCACGGCGGGCTTGAGCCGCCAAGTTTCCAAGAGGTCGGACATGGCTTGTTCGCAGCGCGAGACGCGGGCTCCGGCGTCGTTCACGGCCATAAGGCATTCCTCCAGGATGGTTTTCATCGCGGGATGGGGTAGAACGAGTTCGCGCAGGTAACGCATATGGGCCTGCCCCCAGTGGCCTTTGCCTTGGTAGGCATAGCCGTGCTGGAGGAGAAAAGCTTTGAGGCGCTGACGCGCCCGGCGCTGATCATCCACGGCATCGGTGCGAGCCCGGCAGAGGTCGCGGATCGCTTCGTCGGTGGCTTCCGGGATGTAGATGGCATCAAGGTCTCCGGCCCGATGTGCCTTGGCTAGTTTTTCGGCGTCACGCCGGTCGGTCTTGATCTTGTCCCCGGATTGGCGCGGGATTTTTGAGGGGGCCACCACGATGCAGTGGTGCCCAAGCTGGAGCAGACGGCGCACCAGGACAAAGCCGCAAGGGCCCGCTTCGTAGCAGAAGTGGAGCTCCACGTCTTTGCCGTATTGCTTGCGCAGGCGGGCGATGGCTTTCTCCATCGTCTGGAGGTTGTTACAGATCTTTCCATAGGAGCGGATTTCCCCGTCCCGACCGGGCTCGGCGACCGCGATGGAGATGGACTCTTTGTGGACATCAAGTCCGATATACAGTAGTTTTTTCATTGGTGTGTTTGCCAGTTCGCATGTTTCAGGTTGATGAATCAGAACGAATCTCCGCTCATTACGGAGCCGTTCTTGCGGATAGGCCCTTACGGGCAGCCCGCGGTATTAGAACGACAAACACACCGCCTTTTTTCAAGGCCGCGATTGCCAGTCTTCACCGGGGTCCGCAACCATAAAGTCTCGGCAACAAAATGAAGAGCACAGCGAAACCATCACGATTTTGGTGGGAACTTATTTTGCTGATTATCAAGTCTGTCCTTTTCCTGTTCCTCTGCGCGGTTGCCTATGTTTTGTATGACGTGGCCCGAGAAGGGTTTTCTTCATCCCTTGGTTCGATGTTTGAGAGTGAACCCAAGGAAGGATGGGACTACTGGAGGAACAAAAAATTGAAGGAGATTCTTCCGGAATGGATTTTATGCGGCTCCATCGCACTTTTGATTCTTGGAGGGCTCCTGTGGAGTATGTTCAGATCAGTGAAGCGATTGGCGGTTTCACTACCAAATTCCCTGCGAGCATGATGAACCAAAAAACCGAACAGACTCGTCCAGCAAATCCCTACGCGTCGGCACGCCAGATGCTGAGGCTCGTGCCTCGCCTGCATCCGTCGCGCCGACGCTCCGGGCTTCCTGACGAGGAACGTTCGGAAATGAAATGAGCCTCTCACGAATCGTTTGGATAACGTTAGTAGTAGCGATTCTTCATCGCGTTATCTCATTTGGTCTTTGTATGC
>JANMSI010000111.1:0-30575 GCA_031389115.1 Akkermansiaceae bacterium | reverse complement strand
GCCGGTGGGTTCATCCGCGAGGACGATGGCGGGGCGGTGGATCAGGGCACGGGCGATCGCGGCCCGCTGGAGTTGGCCACCGCTCAGTTTCGCGGGCTTTTTCCTGAGTTGGTCGGTGATGCCGAGACGTGTGACAAGGTGCTCGAATCGATCCTTGTCGGGCAGGGTGCCGCTCAACCTGCATGGCATGAGGATGTTCTCCGAAATGGTTAGGGACGGGATGAGACCACCATGCTGCAGGACATAGCCGATGGTTTGACCTCTCAGAGCAGTCAAGACGGCTTCACTCGCACCGCTGACGTCGACGCGACACCCCTCCCGGAAAATTAGAAACTCCTCTGCTGAATTCGCCGGAGCAATGAGACCGAGCATGTCGAAGAGTGTGGATTTCCCACAGCCGCTCTCGCCTTGGAAGACGGAAGTCTGGGCCGCATAGAGAGCGAGAGCCGGAACGTGCAGGGAAAAAGCTCCGCCCGCGTGGAGGTGGTTTCTCCTCAGGTCGCGGATTTGAATTACCGGCGTCGGACTCACGGCAGCATGTCGATAGGGATTGGCGTCACGTATTCCCCTGAATCGGAGCTGGCGTTCAGCTTCTGCCACTTCGAGGCATCCTTGTAGATCTCGGCGTAGTAGCCGACTTTTGAAACAATTTCGTTGCGGTACTGGTTCGCGCGGTCCGCACCCATTTCCCGCCAATCGTCCTTAGTCATTCCCATGATCTTGCTCTTGTAAGGCAGTCCAGTTAGAAAGTCAGGAAAGTGGTTGCTTTCCATGAGGGTCCTTGATTCGCGGATGCGTGCGGGATCCCTTCCGCCGATGGTAACGACGGCGTGCAGTTCTTTGAAAAAGTCCTGCCCTCCGACTTCGACCCGCAGCATGGCGTCGATGATTTCGTTCACCCGGTCCCTGAGGTCGCTCAACTGGGTTTTCGTTAGCAGAGCCCCGGGTTCTAGGGACATCCGCGCGGGATCGGTCGGATCCTTGTCCGTCATCCACCCCTCGACATCGCGTGGAGCCTTGAGTTCCGCGTTGGCGGATTTCCACTCGATGAAGGCGTTCCGGAACAAATTGTCTGCCATGGCACGACCGGTATCGGTAGGACTTGTGTTTTTCACGGTACCGGAATCGGACGCAGGCATTTTACCAGCCTTTGCCAGCTCTTGAAGATTCCGTGCGAGTTGGGAGGCGTAGGCCTCGGCGGCGACGGTGTAGTCGTTAGGATTGTCCGCATTGAGAAGCGCGAAGTCCGGCTCCGACGAACCAGGATTTGCGGCAAGAACTTTGAATTGGGCAACTCCGCGAGGCGTGAAGCTCTTCCATTTCGAAGCTTCGAGATAATAGGATGCCAGATAGACGCTGTTGGAATCTGCCAGAGCCCTCACCGCAGCGGCATCGAGGTTGGATGCTCCGCCCTTCGGCCTTGGGTTTACCCGACATTCCTTCTCGCTTTCTCCTGGGCCGCGCCCCGGTGCATCTCCGACCATGAGGATGGTTCTTGCCGCGCCTTCGCGCCAAAGGGTTTTCAAAATGGCGTCCGAAACACCCGCGAAGACATCCTCCGCATAGTCTATGCTATCGAGCTTCGTCTCATCGACCGTCCGCAGGGTTTGGAGAAACGTTTCCACGTCTTGGAGGTCCGTTGTGAAGTTATGGGTGTTGAATTCTATGCCCTTGCAGAGATTCGGATCATCCCGGTAGCCCCAGAAACCGAAGCGGATGGAACCGCCCGCCGCTTCGGAATCTTTTAATCCCGCAGCGATGTTTCCAAGCATTTCTAGGGTGGTCGTGACGAAGGGCCCCATGCTGCGGGTCAGATCCATGACGAACACAATGTCCAGTTTGGGCGGCTCCCGGCGGGCCACAGGCGCGGGCTTGCTATCGCCCCGTTCCCGAGTTGCTGCGGCGACTTTGAGAAGAGTGGTTTCCTGCCCGGCATCCTGAATTTCCTGCTGGTCAAGGATGGGCAGGAGATAGAACTGGTTCTTCTCGCGGAGCCAGCCATCCGGTTCCATGCCCACCGTTTCTTCGCCACGTCCGTTTGCGGCGTCCTCAAGGTAGCGGCTCCACGCCGGATTGCGCTGATCTTCCGGCATTTTCAGCAAGCCGATGAGCGGGCCTTTCTCACGGAAAATGAGGTTCCGGCTCCGGTTGCCGGGGTGGGTGAATGAAACGACCATGTGATGCTTCCATTCCATCACATCCGCCGCCTTCATCCATCCGACGGGGCTTAGGCCGACAGCTTCAGCCAACTTGTACCATCCATTTTCCCGTGCGAGAACGACCCATGCCGAGAATGGCGGGACTTCTCCATTGACGATCCGTGATTGCTCCGAGGCCTCCGAATACATCGGGGATTTTGGCCTCACGAGAACTTTTAGGGGCAAGCTGCTGCCTTCCGATACCGGAACGAAATCCCGTGCTTGGGCAGCGGTCGAGATGGGCTGTGTCACAGGAGGCGCGATGTCCGTTGCCAGCTCGGTAAAACGCTTGGCCACCGCGTCCACCGGATTTCCGGACCGGGTGGCGACCAGTTCGAACATGCGGAGACGGGCCGCATTCTCCACATCCGCTAGGCCGCGCGCTTCCGCGGACGCACCGGAAGATGGAACCAGAAATCCGGTGCCACCTTCGCCTAACATTTTATGGTTTTTCAACGAACTGATTGCCGGGAGGCGGGCCTGAATGGAGGACTTCAGATCATCGAACTCAGCGGCATGGGCGATTTCCAGCGAAACAGCAAAGCAAACGAGCGCCAGAAAACGGCAGAGATAGGGCGCGTGTCGCATGGGATGGTGCTTTTTTATCATGGCTGTGGTATGGGATTGTCGTGCAGCAGGCTAGGAGAAGTTTTCATCCAATCGACGGTCTTGCCTTCCATGCGATTGAGGACCGCTCCGATCATCTTCGCGGTGATCAATTCGGCAGGCGTGCCGGAGGAGTCCTTGTCAGACAAATCGGGCTTGATTGAAATCCTCCGCCAGACGACGGCTTGCGCACCATCCCCGGAGACGAGCTGATAGGTCATTTTCACGACGTGCGGCACCGTCATCAGCAAGTTCGGAGGACGGAATTCCCAGACGCCGCTGTCGTTGGTGCGTTGTCGCGCGATTTCGAAAAACTTGAAATCATTGATGACCGTAAACCGACCGTTTCGACAAAACCGGAAACGTGTCTCGGTGGAGGTGATGTCAAAGAACGATCCCTTAGAGGTCCGTTCCCCGGCGGGACTGAAATCTCCGGGAGGAGAAATCAGATAGGTGAGACCGGCGATGTATTGATCGATGCCATGGCCTTCCATGATCTGGGTGCCCGCGACTTTTGCACCCGCCCGTAGCCACTTGCGTGAAAGGAAACCGGAAACCAGCAGATAGGCCGCCTTTTCCTCCGGCGTGCGCAATCCGATGTAATCCGGAGGACTCCGCAAGGCGGGCGTCGCAACTGCTCCGTAATGACGGTCGGTGGCAGCCGTCAGCTTCGGGACGAGATCGTCCTGCTTGAACACATGCAACACGAGGGTCTCCGGCCTTGCCGCCTTGGGGTTGGCTTCCTTCCAAAGAATTTCCTGAACGCCTTCTCCAAGGGCGGCACTTCCGAAGCAGGTTGCTTTCTGACCAAGCAACAGTGCGCTGTAGCTGGCAAGTCCTCCCCCGAGTGAATGACCGGTCAGGGAAAACGATTTCGTCCCATCACGACCGATCAGCACTTGGGCCGCTTGGGCGAATTTTCCACCCTCCACATACGCCTCGGGTTCCAGGCCCAGGAAATTGGATAGATCGGTCAGCCAATCGTTCATCTGGTCCGGCTCCGATCCCCGGAATGATATGACCGCTTCGTGCCCCCCGCCCTCCGTCGTCCGTTGGTAAACCGCCGCGTGAAGCCCCATCGGCCCTTCGCGTAAATTGTATCCGCCGAACTGATAGTCCGGGCCTTGCCAGCCCATCACTTCTGCCTCCTGCTCGCGGTCATAGGTCGCTAGACAGATCAATGCGCGGTCGAGACTCCTCCTCGCTAGGGTCTCGTCCAGCGGAAGAGTCGGTTCAGCTGGCCCTCCCCACGCGACAAGCGTTAAAAAGCAACAGCCTGCCATGCATTGAATCCAACGAATCATGGCAGTAAGGCGAGAACCTCCGGATCGTTGAATGTGGCGGCAAAGTCCCGGGCATTCAGCCCGAAGCGATCCGCCAGGAGAGGGTTTGCGCCTGATGCCAATAGCAGGCGGATCACTCCGGGTTCTGGGCGGCGTCCTTGAAAGGCAGCCATGAGCGCCGTGTTTCCCTTGGAGTCCTTGCAATTCGGGTCCGCACCACGCGTAAGAAGCAACCGGACATTTTCCGTCTGGCGGTTCATCACTGCAAGAAAGAGCGAATCCCTTCCCCGATGGTCGGTTTGGCGGGGAATCGATCCAGTCTTGCCCAAGGCAACCGCTAGAAAGCGTGGATTCGTGTGCATGGCGGATGCCATCAGGGGCGAGATCCCGTTTTGAGCCGGCAAATCGCGATCCAAGCCCGCTTTCAGCAACGTTTCAAAAGCAGTCACATCCTGCGAAAAAAGAGCGGCGTGGAGCGGGCCGATTCCACCTTGACCCTTCGCGCGTAAAAGTTCCGGGTTCTCCGCAAGCATCTTCCGAACACCGGACTCATCACTACGGGATGCCGTGATTAACAGCTCGCCGATCCGTTTATTGGGAAAATACCGCGAGCTTTCGAAGGAGGGGGAACCTCCGCGAATATTTCCCTCTGCTGTGGCAGAAGCCGCTACTTTACTTTCATGAGTTCCGCGTTTGATCATCCAGAATAACGTTAGAATTCCGACTAACAACATCGCCCCAGTGACGACAGTCCGGGAAATCCCCTTGGCAGCCAGCGGCACCATCATCTGTCCACAGCCTGGACAGGATTCTCTTCCTCCTCCGGGTGCAGGTTTACCGGCTTCACGGCATTTTCCGAAATTGACGCAGGTTGACCGGTAATTGCTCATCATCGGTAGCCGTCACGGGTCGGCAGCAAGCCGCGCAAAGGCCTTGGCGACTTCTTCGGGGGACTTTCCTGTCAGATCCGCGATCCGGGCGAAGGCTTGCTCGCGCCACAGATTCTGCTGTTGGAGCATCTTCCGGCTCTCGACATCAAGGGAGTCCCCCGATTTCAAAAATCCCGAAGGAGTCTCGGATGCCTTACCGCTGCCCAACCACGAGGTCACCGCATGCCGCTGGTCCAGCAGCTTTGCCTTCAATTCCCGGAGGTCTCCGGAAAGCGGTATGGAAGGCGAGGGCGCTGCATTGGTCGACACCGGAATCTCCGTACTGGATTCCTGTGACGGCGTGTAAGCCTCATCGCGGTTAGACGGGACAACCGCAGGGGTACTGGAACTTTCAATTGCCGCCCCCACTCCTGCGGCGGTTCCGACGAATCCCAGAGCGGAAGAAATGAACGGCCCGAACAATACGACCACCGGCATTACGATGATCTGGCAGGCGAGGAGCGCCAGCCCGTGGGCCACGCCGCCTTTCGCGAAAACCATCACAATCATGATGAATGACACCAGCAGCATCGGTCCCGCGATGAACCACGACGCGAATCCCAGAAACGGGATCAACGCGATGACCGCCACAACCGCCATCAGAATCCACGCCACCCTAGCATGCATGCGGTAGGGCTTCTCCACCGCAAAAGCGGTGGATTCGACGCTCGGATCTGTGGATTCCAGAAAGGGGTCCATGGCGGCTTGAAGGGATTTATTCCGATTACAGAGCTTGGGCGAGATGGCGCTCGAGGGATGCCACTTCACGGCTCAGTCGCTGGATTTCGCCCTCATTTGAGACAGGATCGGCAGCTTGCAACGATCTGATGCGCGATCGCTTGGCGGAGAGCTGGTACTCCAAGCTCTTTCTTTCCTGCTGAAGTTGCCCGGTCCGGTCTCTTTCCGTCCGGAGTTGCGCCGAAGCGACGCGGGTTTGCTGGTTAAGGACGGCCGTGGTTTGGTCCGCAGGCACGCAACTGCTGAGGAGCAGGATTGCGGCAAGCGAGAGAAGGGAAATGGCTGTTGTTTTCATTTTTTCGCAAGGTTGGTGAAATCTCTCTCAGCGGGTTAATAAACCACCGCCTGATCAAGCTGGGATATCTGGTTCTGATAGTTGGCCATGGCGTTGCGGTCATTCACCATACTCTTCGTTAGGCCACGATACTCACGGCTTTGAGTTCGGTAATCCTTCTGCCAAGGCTCACTTCCCAAGGCCTTATTGCGAAGGGCAATGCGGGAGTCGGCGTCCCTCAGCCTGCCTTCCGTCTGTTTGCGCAAGGTGCCATAGGCCAGTTTCCTTTCCTTCGGATCGGAAATGCTGCGGGTGGAAGCGATCTTTTTTCTCAGGCCGGCATTGAAACTGGCGAGGTTCTGGTTTTCAGCACGCGCCCCTTTTACCAGGTCTCTCACTTGATCCCGGCTCATCCCGCTGGCGACCAACTGCTTTCCTTTATGCTGACCCTGCTGATAGCCGGCGAAACCACCTGAAGCTCCTCCGGCAATGGCGCCTGCAATGATCAGGCGTTTCATTTGGTCATTGTTTGCCCCGGCGATCTTTCCGAGAACAGCGCCTCCCAGTCCACCCGCGACGGCTCCGACCGCAGCGCCGACAGCCATTCCCGATAGCCCGGTTTCCCTCAACACTTTCTTTTCCAGATCCACGCTCATGGGCTGGGTCTGAACTTGATAGGCAGTGTTCTGCGTGGTGCAGGAATTCAATAGCAAACTGCCGCCACACAAGATGGCTGGGAGCGCGAGTCGATAGTGTCGGATGGTTTTTGTGTTCATGATGATGGGGAGAAAAATTTATCGTTCGGAGTTAAGGTCTTTTATCGCAGCCACGGCCACACTTCTTTGAGGAGTTCATCCACGGTGGGTGGTGTGCTTGCGGGAGCGGGCGTCGGCGTGGGCGATTTCCCGAAGATGAAAAAGAGGCCGACACCCACCGCGAGCAGCGCGGCTGGAATCCCCGCTTTCAGGAGAAGTCCCTTGCCTCCGCCGCCTTTCAGCTCTTCGAGCTTACCCCGGCAATCCGGGTCTTCCGGGGTTCGGGAACAGGCGAAGTCGGTATCGACTTCGAAACACTCGTTTCTGTCAGCCCGCGGGCAGACTCCAAATTGGACGCATTGATGTTTGGCCATGGGTCAGTCTCCTCGTTGTTTCAAATAGGTTTCCGCGGATGCAACCGCGTCTTCGTACGCCTCGCGGCGCTTGTCCAATGAGTTAGGGATCGCCCTCTGCATCTCCAGTAAGACTTCATCGAGCTTCAGGCTCAATTCCCCGCGCTTTCCATTATGGAGGAATTCCCCGTCCAGTCCGGCCCTGACGGCTGATTCCAACTGGAAGGCGGTGGCGGGATCTCCGGCTTCCGCGAGATCCGCTTCGTTCGCCGCAAGAAACACCGGGCGTTGCTCCCGGCCGCGGGCATCCTTCACGACCAGATACAGCCCCTTGGTTCCGGTTTCTGGGTCCTCAAGCTCGCGCGTCACTTGCATGGCTTTTCCGAGGAGCAACCAAGCCATCAGACCCTTTCGCACGGCGGCACCCTCCGGCAGGAAAAGGGGGGGCCAGGATTCGGTAGTGCCCTCGCAATGAACTTCCAGCCGGGCCCTCGGGTATCGGTCGATGCGCTCTCGGTGCTTTTCCTGGAGGAAGGCGACCTGCTTCACGTAGCGGAGCGGGAACAAATTCCGGATGCCGACCATGGTGATCTCGGTGGACTTCGGGTTCTGGTAGAATTTCAGATTCTGGGAATACGCCGCACGGAAAGCTTCTTCCAGCTCCGTCCGGAATCCGGGATGATCGGCACCGTCAGGGAGCAGAACCGCGAAAGATGTGGTGGTGGTGACAGCGGCAGCCCCCGGCCCGGTGCGCTTTTCCTCCATCGAATCCAGCCGCAGATAGTTGCCGGCGCTGCTCACCAGTTCCTTGATGAAACCGCGGAGATCCATGGGAATTCCCGAGTACTTCCTGGCTAGGATATCCACGATATTCGCTCCCATCAGTCGCTGGAGGCTGGGTTCTGCCGCAAGCAGATAGTTGTGGGCCTTCAATGTCTGTGCGTCACATACACGTTCGAGCAGATCCATGAGCTGCCCCCGGACCATCTTATGACGGAAAGCCGCGAAATTGGCGCGCTCGCCGAGTGAGGTGACGATGGCCTCCCTGACCGCCTTGGTCTGCGCGCGCTGGATTTCCTCGTCACGAAGCAAGCGGCCGGCGAACGAACGGACTTCGGCGGGATCGTAGAGCTTTACGATTTGGTCCTTGAGATCCTGCACGTTGTTTTCCTGGCAGCGCGCCTCGATGCGTTCGACAAGGCCGACGAACTTGTTTTCGGCAGCGGTGCTGGTATCGCCTTTCACCATTTCCGCGAGAATCGAGGTATTGCTCTGAACGGCATCGGCGAGATCCCCTACTTCGGCTAGAATTTGCTGGAGAAGCTTCGCGGCGGACGACCAGCTTTCGACGCGGTGGCGGGCGGCATAGAACTCCTTAAAGCACTCCGCTTGCGCCTGGATGATGTTCTTGCGTTTCCCGAATGCCGCCGAAAGCGGGCCGATCTTCGCCCAGGTGACGTTGTTTTCCCGGATCTTGGCGGCGAGTGGCGACGGGTTCTTTCCATCTTCGACCAGCGTGCGGAACTTGGCAATCTGCCGCCCACAGCCGTCGAATTTTTCCTCAAGAAAACGTCGTAGCTCCGCGAGCAGGCGGCTGATGTCGAACATCGACCAGTTTCCATTGACCCACTGCGCCCAAAGGTCCTGTTCCAGCCGTTGACGGATCTCCCGCGCCTGGTCCTTCATATCGCCTTCCTTCATGCGGAAGAAATCAAGCACGCCCTTACCGCGCCAGTTTGTGTTGAAATGGTTTTCGACAAGTTGTGCCAGCTTGGGTATCCAGAGCGAGTCCTCGGACTTCATCGCGACCTGCAGGAAGCCATTGACGGCAGCTTTCCAGTCTCCCTCGACCCCGCCCCAATTTTCAAGTTCCTCGGCAGGAAGAATTCCCCGCTCCATGTTGAGATAGGGGTCCGCCATTCTCCAGCGCTCGTGATTTCTCACATCCGCCACGTATTGGGCGAAGGCCTCGTTCATGGGCATGTCGAGATAGCCTTGGGTGGCGGACCAATTGTTGAACTGCAGCTGGAGCACTGCCTGGCGGGCGAAGCTGTAAGAAATGAACTCGCGGATTTCCTCTTCCGGAATGATCAAACGCTTGATCCCGAAGGTGAGGAACCGTTTGGCGCGCTGCGGGATGTTCGACCCCGGAATGCATTCCGGGGTGCCATCACCATTCTCGGCGTTTTCCATCCTGCCAAACTCGTCGGACCACGGTGTCGCATTTGAAACGACGATTTTCTGGAAGAGAAAACTCCCGACCATTTTTGACACGTCGTCCTTTTCCAGATCCAAGACCCGGCCATTTTCATTTTCGTTGGTGAAAAGGTAGGCACAGCTGAACGGCGAAACCGGAGTGCCGGAGGCATCACTAAAAGGAATTCGACCGGTGGATTCCGCCACGTCGTGCGGATGAAATGCGCCGACGGCAAGCGCGTTCAACTCCACCAAAGCCCCGTATCCATTGGCATGATAGTTGCCTGAATCCCAGCCTGGCGGCGGCTGGGCCTCGGGCAGCAGACAATACAGCACCACCCGGTGCTCCTTATCTGGATAGAGCCGCCGGATTTGGGAAATCACGTCGATCACCGAGCCGCTGCCAGTTCCACCGGCCAGTCCGGTACAAACGTGGAAAGTGATGGTGTTCTCACTGCTCCGACTCCGGAGTTCGGCCACCTGCATCTTGAGCTTGCTTACAAAGCCTTCGGACGAGTCGTTCGCCTTGCAGGCGAAGAGGAATCGCCCAAGCCGGCGCTTTTGTCCGCCCAAAACTCCATCTACGACACTCCCGAGAATATCGCGCCATTCGCCACGATCACCGATCCAGGGAGAAATGTTCGGATAGGCACCCAGATTTCCAAGAACACCATTCAAGTTTGCCCCGGTAATTAGCAACTGACTGTTCATCCCAAGCTGGAGAGTATCGCCAGGCACCTTCCAGGATGATTCATCGGGCTTCATGAGGGCATCTGAGCTATCAACATAAAGATAGCCGAGTTTTACCTTGTGGGGCAGTTCCGCCACTTTCCCACTGTCGTCGCTGCGATAGATGACAGGCTCTTTTTTCCGATATTCCTCATGGATTGAACGCCTGAACGCGCAGATGATTTTCCCCCCGGTCCCGCCTAGGCCGACAATGAGATGGTTTGAATTTGCTGGAGTCATGATATTGGGATCGAAGGATTCAAGTTCTGGCTTTCAGATCGCGATAAGCCGCCCATCCCACCAGCCCGAACGGAATTAGCTGGCAGGCCAGAAAGAATGCGATCAACTGGATCCGGAGAATGCTAACAACCCGTGGCAGCTTTTTTCCGAGTTCCCCTTTGACCTCGCGGCCGACCAATGTGATCGCCTTGTTCGTCGGGTAAGTGTTTCCGATGGTCGCGAAGTGCTGGCGGATGTCATCGCGCAGGACATCCCTCGGAATATTGGCACTGGCACTAGCGATACTGGCCAGGTAAGGCCTGCGGAGGTTGAAATGATTGGCTGCCGCTCCGGCATAGGTCCAAGCGCACTCGATCTGCGATTTCTCGTGGGTGGCCGGGATGGTCGAACCACTTGGTGGGGGCGGCGCGTGGCTGAAGTCCTCCAATCCCAAGATCCTGACCCGGTCATAGGCCGTCTTGAAAGTCTGATCGGCCCAGGATTTGTCGAGACCGAGCTCGATCTTCCATGCCTCGACCGAGATCCCCGCGGCAGCCGCCGTGTGCTTGAGAGTCACGAACACCACCGTCGCCACCAAGGTGATGAGCGCCGCCAGCCCGCACATGACGTGATGAACCAAGCCGACCTTGAAGCGCTTGTTCCACAAATGGGAGTAAACGCTACAAGCCCACCAACATAACCCGGCCAGCCCAAGTCCCGCTGCCAGGACGGCGGCGAACACGGCGCGATCCTTCGCCACAAAAATCACCATAGCACCAGCGATCAAACTGAGAAAATCCTGCAGAAGGGTCATGCGGCCAAGGTGTTGAACGAAAAAGCGCCCCGGCGGGCACCCCGATCCGAAGGGCGCATGCGCCGCCGGGGCAGGTAATGAGTGGGGGGGGAAATCATCGGGCGAGTTAGTCAGTCGAGCGGGGCGGACGGCTCCATCACCATCCGGGGCACACCTGTTGGCTTGCCGCCCGGAGACGCCACCTCACTGGCACCCGCCTCATCGGAACATCTGTCTATCGGCGCATTCTCGAAATGGATGCCACAGGCCAACCGGTCCTCGACCGCCGCTTTCAAGGAATCGGCCTCCTCTGGAGTGAATTTGATGGCATTCAGATTCATTGCTACTGTTAAAGCCAAATTGCAGTGACAGCACTAACAGTGTCAAGCATTGATTGGAATACACCCAAAGTAATTCGAGTCAGCTTTCCTCATTTTTTGGTATTCCGAATGGAATCGTGATTGGTTGAGAAAGAACAGAAGCCGTCAACCAAGCTTGCCAACCGCTGTGACGTGCCGCTAGCTGCCGGTGCATTTTTAGATGTCTATATTCTGATGCCAGATCGCCAAATCGCGTCTGACAAACTGTTCGTCCGGTGAGTTAGATTCGGTTCGGATTTCAAGGGGAAGGCGCGCACTTCCCATGAGTTGAATTCCCCCGAAGGACATCAGCAATTCATGATTGGGATGAAAGGAATTGACATGAATCAGGCTTGAATCCTGCTTCTCCGCCACACAACTTCCGCAGGCTCCGGCCGTAGTCGAATATTCGAAAACAATGGTCTTCCCGATTCAAATCCCCAACGACGCCCCTTTTAGCGCGGAGCAACGTGCCTGGCTCAACGACTTTCTAACCAAGGCACTTGCGCAAGACAGCCAAGCGGCATCACCCGGCGGCCCGTCCACTCCAGTCACGGTGATGTACGGTTCCCAAACCGGCACGGCCGAAGGACTGGCCAAGAAGCTCATCAAAACGCTGAAGAAGAGGAATTTCGAACCGGAAATTCACGATATGGCGACGTATGACCGTGCGCGGTTGTCCAAGGAACGAAACCTCCTGATCATCACATCCACCTATGGCGACGGGGAGCCGCCGGACACGGCGACCGATCTTCACGGCTGGCTGATGAGCGATGCCGCACCGCGTCTAGACGGCGTTTCGTATTCGGTACTGGCGCTGGGCGACAGCAGTTACCCCGATTACTGCAAATGCGGTGTCGAGTTCGATACCCGTCTTGCCGCATTGGGCGCGAGCCGGATTTATTCCCGCATCGACGCCGATGTGGATTCGGACTCGCCCTTCGCGGAGTGGTCTGCGGGAGTGCTGGCCACCCTCGCTCCCGCGGGTGTGGGAATTCCCGCTGGTGCTGAACCCGAAGAAGTCTACTCCAAGAGCAAACCCTTCCCTGCCGCCGTTGTTCAAAATTTTAATCTCAACGGCCCCGGCGAGAAGCAAACTCACCAGGTCGCGCTGTCGCTGGAGGGTTCGGATCTCAACTATGAGGTCGGCGATGCGCTGGGCGTCTATCCGTTGAATCCGCCGGACATCGTCGATGAAATCATCGCCAATCTGCCCTTCGAGGCGAGCGACGTGACCACCCCGGATGGGATTAAGGTTCCGCTGCGCGAAGCGCTGATCCGTTATTACGACATTGGGTCGTTGAACAAGTCGATCATCCAAAAATGGCTGGCCAAAAGTGGTTCGACCTTTCTTCGATCGCTCGTCGCCGCAGACGACAAAAAGGCCTACGACGACTTCTGTTGGGGCCGCGACCTGGTCGATCTTGTCATCGACCATCCCGCCGATTTCGGCGATGCCGAAGAATTCGTTTCCATCCTGAAAAAGTTACAGCCGCGCCTTTATTCAATTGCCTCCAGCCCGCGTGCGCACCTTAGCGAAGTCCATCTGTGTGTCGGCATCGTTCGCTATCTTACTCATGGTCGGGCCCGCGGCGGGATTTGCTCCACTTTTCTGGCGGACCGGATGGGCGAGGAAACTAAACCGCGCGTCTATGTGCACAGGAACAACGCTTTCCGACTTCCGTCCGACGGCGGTACCGATGTGATCATGGTGGGTCCAGGAACAGGCATCGCCCCGTTTCGCGCCTTTCTCGAGGACCGCAAGGCAAAGTCGGCCACGGGTAAAAATTGGTTATTCTTCGGCAATCCCCACCGCGCCACCGATTACCTCTATCAGGACGAGCTTGCGGCCTTCCAAGCGGAGGGCATTCTGACCCGGCTCGACCTCGCATGGTCCCGCGATCAGCCGGAAAAACTCTACGTCCAGCACCTCATGCTGGAAAATGGAGCTGAACTCTGGTCGTGGCTCAGCAAGGGTGCCGCTTTCTATGTGTGCGGTGACGCCTCGCGCATGGCCAAGGACGTGGACCAAGCGCTGCTCAACTTGGCCGGAAAGCACGGCGGACTAACAGCCGACGGCGCGGCAGCATTCATCTCCCAACTCAAGAAAGAGAAACGCTATCTGCGCGACGTTTACTGAGCGTGGCGGCTGTTTTCAACCGCCATGCCAATCCTCCATTTCGGCTTGGCGGCTGCAAACCGCCGCCACGGTCTAACGCCGCCGGGCTTGTTCCTCAATGAAGATTTCCGCGAGCCGGAAGCAACGGCGGGAAAGGTCTTTGGCATCGTTGTCGCCGATGAGCGCCACACCTTCCTCACTCACTTCGGCTAGGTAGATTTTCCAAGCCATTTTCGTCAGCAACTCGGGATCAATCTTTGGCCGCGGTGCTTGGTGACTCTGCGGAGCGGGAACGGGACGTGGACGCTGGTCCTGCTGAATCTCGGCTGGCTTCGACTCTGGCGAACCTGCGGCGTTCACCTCTTCAATCGATGCTCCGCCGCCGTTTGGACTGGCTGCCGATTGACCTTTTCCCTTGCGTCGGCGGCGTTTGCGCTTCGGCGCTTCTGTCTGTGACTGAGTGCCGCCGCTGGATTCGCCATCAGGTTCCGGCCAGTCGCCGCCAACCTTCGAGGGAGGTTCCAAATCATCCTCACGTTCATTGGAAACGGCGGATGGGAACGGGATGCTGGGTATTTCAGAGATTGGTTCCTCGATCACCGCAGACTTGGCGATTTTCTTTGGCCGTGGAGTGGAAACCCTGCGGACCCGAGGTGCGCTCTTGGCTGCGGGCTTACCGGAAATTTCGGGGGAGGATTCTGTTTCGTCGCTCATGTTGCTGAAAAGAAGGAAGCCCGCCTGGGCGGTGGGCGTCCAGAACATTCAGGCGCGGTTAATTTTGAAAACCTCAAGAAACCGAATTCCAACAGAATACATTTCTCTGCGCCGATTTCGCTTCCTCACCAAACAACCCGCCGATGGGCGGGTTGTTAGTCGGAGGAGTGGTGCGGCGACCGCGTGAATTCGTTAGAAATTCTTGATGTCGTCGCGATTGTCCTTGTGTCCGATCGTCGCGTTGGTTTTGCCATCCTTGCCCATTGACCAAAGGTCGAAATCGGGGTTCTGCGTATCGCTGTTTACGGGGGGTGCTGCATTATTGGGTGCTTCTCCGAGAGCTGATCGATAACAATATTGATTTCCCCATGGGTCCACAATGGTCGTCATTGCCGAAGCCACTCCCGAGGTCCACCCCTGCTTGCTCGACGCAGGATCCAAATCCGCAAGGTAAGCCTTTTGATCCACGTCGCCGGCGGCAGATCCAACACCAGCTCCAGAACCATCATTGTCCGAATCCCAATAGAGGTATTTAAACAGGATCACAGAGGTCGTGGTACCTAACGGAGCGGTAAAGCTGCCAGACTTGTTAGTCGTCGGTGGGTAGTAGCCAAAATCCAGCTTGAACTCCTCTAGCGATTTTGAAATGAGCGCCATCTGGACGGTCGCCCTGGATTTCGCCTGCTTGTCCGTGACGTAACCAAGGCCCCCGACAACCAGGCCGGCGAGGATGACGATGATGGTGATGACCGCCATCAACTCGATCAAAGAGAAGGCGGGCTGGCCGTGGCGTTGGGTTGTTTTCATGACTTTGGATTTTAAGCTGAATGCGGCGTCTGGAAGACCATCACTGGTTGCCCATTGTCGAGATCATCTTAATCAATGGCAGGAACAACGCAAATACGACCGCACCGACGATGAGGGCCAGAATCACGATCATGATCGGCTCCAGAATCGAAGTTAGGGCGGTGACGGCGTTATCGACTTCATCGTCGTAAACGTCCGCGACCTTGAGCAACATCTCGGGGAGTTGTCCGGTTTCCTCGCCCACGTCCACCATGGAAATAACCATGTTAGGGAACACGCCGGACGCTTGCAGAGGAGTGACGATGGTTTCCCCTTCCTTGACGGCTTCGTGGACTTTCTCGATGGCGTGGGAGATCACTACATTTCCCGCAGTGTCGCGGGTGATGTTGAGAGCCTGAAGGATGGGAACACCGGAGGTGACGAGCGTGCCGAGCGTCCGCGAGAACCGGGAGACCGCGCTCTTGCGCTGGATGTCTCCCAGAACCGGCATTTTCAACTTCATGTTGTCGATAATCCTGCGTCCGCCGACCGTGCGGCCCCAAAGATTGAAGAGGAACACCCCGATCCCAAACGCGATGAAAGCGAACACCACGTTCGGCACGAACAACGGCCGGGCGAGAAAGAACTCGGACATGCCGAAGACGATCTTCGAAATGAGCGGCAGCTCGGAATCCGTATTCGTGAACATTTCCTTGAACTTCGGAACGATGAAGATCATCAGGAAAACCAGGATGGCCACGGCGATGAACATGACGATCACCGGATAGACCATGGCGGACACGATCTTGTTTTTCAGCTTCTGGGCCTTTTCCTGGTACTCGGCGAGCCGGTTGAGGACGATTTCAAGAACACCGCCGAGTTCGCCGGCCTTGACCATGTTCACATAAAGCTTGTTGAAAATCTTCGGATGTTGCGCGAGCGACTCGGAGAAGGTGGAGCCACCCTGGACATTTTCTGCTAGAGCGCTGACGGTCGCTTTGAGAACTGGGTTGGGTTCCTGTTTTTCCAGAACCGTTAAGCTGCGGAGCAGCGGCAGCCCGGAGTCGATAAGGGTTGCGAGCTGACGGGTGAAAATCATCAGGCTCTTCGGCTTGATCCGGCCTCCGAGGTGTCCCTTGGCGGCAGGCTTCGCCTTGACCTGCCCCTTGGCTTTGGCCGGGGCGCTTTTTCCTTTGCCTTTCGTTTTTCCCTCTTCGCTGATTTGGGTCGGGTAGAGTCCTTTCGCGCGAAGTTGCTGAATCGCCTCCGCCTCGGTCGCTGCAGACACGACACCGGTGGTCTGCTCACCTTTTGCATCAAGGGCGGAATATTGAAAATTTGCCATGGTAATGGGGGTTTTTTGGAGGTTCTGGAAAGTTCTGTAAAGGATGGAAGTCGCTCAAGCGAAGAAACCTAGGCAGCGTGCCGCTCGAGAAAATGTTAGGTGTACTTGAGCACTTCCTCGATGGTGGTTAGACCGAGATAGATATTCCTCAATCCATCCTCGCGGAGAGTATTCATCCCGAGTTCCACCGCTTTCTGTTTGAGAACCACCGATGGAGCGCGGGCGGTGATTAATTCCCGGATTGGGTCAGTCACGTTCAGCAACTCGTAGAGGCCGCGACGACCGCGATATCCAGACTGGCCGCAGACATCACAACCGCCTCCGGTGAAGAACTGCTTGTCCCCCAGCTCGTGGGCCGAAACCCCGAGCTGATTGAGAATCGACTCGTTAGGCTCATAGGGAGTTTTGCACTCCTTGCAAATGGTGCGGACGAGACGCTGGGCCAGGATGCCTTCCAATGACGCGGAGACCAGGAAGGGTTCGCAACCCATGTCCACCAAGCGGGTGACCGCGCCGGGGGCATCGTTGGTGTGAAGTGTTGAAAGCACCAAGTGACCGGTTAGAGCCGCTTGGATGCCGATGGTTGCGGTTTCCTTGTCGCGCATTTCCCCAATCATGATCCGGTCGGGATCCTGCCGCAGGAACGCCCGCAGGACGCGCGGGAAATCGAGGCCGATGGCGTCGTTGATGGGGATTTGAATGATCCCATCAATGTCATACTCGACCGGATCCTCTGCGGTAAGGAGCTTGGCGTCGATCGTATTGATTCTTCGGAGCGCCGCGTAGAGCGTGGTCGTTTTACCCGCGCCGGTAGGTCCGGTGACGATGAAGATGCCGTTGGGCTTCTCGATCGTGTCGGTGATGTAGTTGTAAATGTGATCGGTTAGCCCAAGATTTTCGAGCGAGAGATTGACCGACGATCTGTCGAGCACCCGGAGCACGATCGATTCGCCATGGTGGGTGGGCAGTGAGGAAACCCGCATGTCCACCTGCTTTTCGCCGACCTGTTTGACGATCCGGCCGTCCTGCGGGATGCGCCGCTCGGCGATGTTCATGTTCGACATGACCTTGACGCGCGAAATGATCGGCCCGGCCAAATGAATCGGCGGCGGAGCCATTTCGTAAAGCGCTCCGTCCACCCGGTAGCGGATTTTGAAATCTTTTTCGAAGGGTTCGAAGTGAATGTCGGAAGCTTTCTCCTTGATCGCCTGATAGAGAACCAGATCTACGTAACGGATGATCGGCGCGGAGTTGGCCTCGGCCTCCAGATCGGCGGCGTTCATGCTTTGGCTGCCGATTTCAAGTTGGCTGAGGATGTCCTCCATCGCCTTGCCTTCGCCACCGTAACACTCGTTGATCTTGGCCTCCACAAGGTAATCGGGGGCGACGACGACATGGATTTCGCGACCCAGCGCGAAGCGCAGGTCTTCCGGTGTCTGCGGATTCAAGGGATCGACGAGCGCCACATAAAGACCGGTTTCATCGAAATTGACGGGCAGCGCGCCGTGCAGGCGGGCCGTGCCGGCGGGGACAAGGGCGAGCAGCGCCTCGGGAGGCGTCCAATCCTTGAGGTTGACGACGGTGGTTCCGAGTTCCGAAGCGACGACCGGCCAGATGTCGTCGCGGCTTTGGATGACTTGGAAGTCTGCGAGAATTTCCGCGATCTCTTTACCGCTGTGGCCGATTTCCGCGAGGATGTCCTGGGCGAGTGCTTGGTCGATGAGGCCACGCGATTGAAAAAGTTCGATGATCTGTTGGTTGTCCATGGGACCGGGAAGCGGAAGGGTTTTTAAAAAGGTTGGAGACGATCAATCGAGGTCGGACATCGTGGCGTGGACCACCTCGCCGCCCGAGGTGAGGCCGGAAAGCACCTTGCGGATGCCGTCCTCTCGGAGGGTGCGCATGCCGAGTTCGCGGGCGCGGCGGCGGAGCGCGGTGGTGGTGAGACCGGTGTTGATCATGCCGCGGACTTCGTCGTCGATGAGGAAGATTTCGAAAATCCCCATCCGGCCTTTGAAGCCGTTGCCGCGGCATTTTTCGCAGCCGACGGGTCCGAAGATCGTGGCTTCGGTCATGCGGGACGCGTCGAGCGAGAGCGCGCGCATTTCCTTGTCCGTGAGTTCGGCGGGGCCCTTGCAAATCGGGCAAAGTTTTCGCACCAGCCGCTGGGCGAGCACCGCGCGGACG
The DNA here is from genome assembly GCA_031389115.1 of Akkermansiaceae bacterium. Classification (GTDB taxonomy): domain Bacteria; phylum Verrucomicrobiota; class Verrucomicrobiia; order Verrucomicrobiales; family Akkermansiaceae; genus Luteolibacter. Next base: position 11,992 of record JANMSI010000111.1, on the reverse strand, counting down.
GCCGAGGCGATGAGGAACGGTTTCACTCCGATGTCCGCAAGACGGGCGACGGCGGACGGCGCATCATTCGTATGGAGGGTTGAGAAAACCAAGTGACCGGTGAGGGACGCGTTGATGGCGATGTTGGCGGTTTCGGCATCCCGGATTTCCCCGATCATGATGATGTTTGGGGCTTGCCGGAGCATGGCGCGGAGGGCGGCGGCGAAGGTCATGCCGATATCGGCCTTCACCATGACCTGATTGATCCCGGGAAGCTCATACTCGACCGGATCCTCGACCGTGATGATCTTTTTATCCGGTTTGTTGATGACGTTGAGGCAGGCGTATAGTGTCGTGGTCTTGCCGGAACCGGTCGGGCCGGTGACCAGGAGGATTCCATCCGGCAGGCCCAGGAGCTGCTCGAAAACCTTCTGGTCATCCGAGAAAAACCCAAGCTCGGGCAAGCCTAGCAGTAGCGCGGTCTTGTCCAGAATCCGCATGACGATGGATTCACCGTGATTCGACGGGACGGACGAAACCCGCAGATCGACTTCTTTTTCGCCCATCTTGAGCTGGATCCGGCCGTCCTGCGGGAGGCGCTTTTCTGCGATCGACATGGTGCCGCTCATCACTTTCAAACGCGCGATGATCGCGGGGAGAAGCTTCTTCGGATGGGTATCGACGTGGACGAGCTTGCCATCCAGCCGGTAGCGAATCCTAACCGAAGTCTCTAGCGGCTCGATATGAATATCCGACGCGCGCAAGCGGAAGGCTTCGGTGAGCGTCTGCATCACCAGCTTGATAATGGGAGCGTCATCGCTGCCGGGTCCGGCTTCGGAGTCGCCGCCAGTCACCGAGTAACCGGAATCGGCTGCGGCACTGGTTTCGTTGACGTGGTAGAACTGTTGCAGGTGGTCCCGAATGTCCTGCTGGGTGACACAAACGAGGTGCAACTCGCGCCCGAGCACGTGCGGCAGGCTGTCCAGCGATTCGAAATCCAAGGGGTCTGCGAGGGCGATCGTGAGGGTCAATCCATCGTCTTGCACCGGGATCACGCGGAAACGCTTGGCGATCTCATCGGAGATGGACTCCGTGATTCGCGGATCGAATGCGACATCGGCAAGCCGCAGGAACGGAATGCCTGCGTTAGAAGCCAAAGTTTTCGCGACATCTTCCTGAGTCAGCGCCGTGTGTGCCAGCAAATACTCGACAATGGTTTCGCCGCCGGAGAGCGAACTTCGCGCATTGGCGACTTCATCGGGACTTACCGTTTCGGATTCGGCAAGCAATTCTGCGAGATAATCTTCGTTGGAAAACACTGGGCTATGAGTCCGTTTGGGTGGATTTTTAAAAGGGCGATCCGGACCGTCGCCCGTGTTGCGTCTTCCGCAGATTGGTCAACCAACCCCTCGCTTGTCAACCAGCCACATTGCAAGATTCAGCGAATTTATTTCCGGTTTCCATTTATTGCCTGATCCCACTTGAAATGTAGGTACCATGCCCATTCATACGCGGAAAATCACCTGTCGTCACGAACCCGCAGGGGTTAGAAAGAAGGCGCGCATGAGGCATCGGTAAACGACCCATCGCGGAACTCTCGTTCGGATCTGGAGCGCTTCCCAGGTCGCACCACGCAACGGCTCCAATGTCCGACTAGCGATCAGTGCCGGCAAGACGGTGGCCGCGCGAAGTCGTCCTGAACGGAGGGTTCTGGCGTAACGGTCTCCTTCTGAAACCCACTCTTCCGCCTTGTGCAACCACCGGGCATGACTGTCCAGAATCGCTCGCGGATCGCGCGGATCGGCGACCGGCAGGTAACAGCGTCCGACCGCGAGGTCCGCAGCCACATCGCGCAGGATGTTTACCAGCTGCAGCCCTTTGCCATATGCGATCCCTTGCTCCAGGAGTTGCTGCTCAGTCGATTTTAAGGAAAAGCGATCACTCAGCGTGTGGAACCCGAGCTTCGTCCAAAAGGCGCCCACACAGCCGGCCACGCGCCATGCGTAATCTTCCAGCGCCGCATCGTCCCGCAGGGCGACCGGGTCTGCGCGGGTCGCGCCGGCAAATCGCTCCAGATCGAGTGCTTGTCCGCTCGCGATAATTTTTAAAACGTCGCGAACCAGTTCCCCCTCGCCCGGCGGAAGCTCGTTCAGGCCGATGAAAACCTTCTCTGAACAGTCGAGCAAGTAGCGCTCCCGCGGATCAGGGATCGCCTTTAAGACCGAGACCGGCCAGCGCGGGGCGGCGGATTTACCCGCCACCGCGTCCTGGAATTGATCCAGGCAATGAAGCCGCGCTGCGACAGGCGCCGTAGTGCTGTCGGCCAGCGTGTCACTGGTTCGGGCGAGCAAATATCCCAAGCTCGCCGCATCGCGCATCGACCGGGGCAGCAGTCGCAAGGTGAGGTAAAATGAGCGCGAAACCCCTTTAAGCACTTGTTTCCCCAGTTCATCGGTCACCGGTTCCAAGCAAGGTCTGCCCGCTTGAAATGTCAACCCGACAGCTTAACGCAGTCGATATCCGGGTTCCCAATTTCACGATGAAATCCGGTTGCGAACCGGCATCGAAAAGGTCAGTCTGATCGCCGCATGAATGACAATATCGAGAGCGCGGAAGATCGAAACCGGGTGAAACTGGAGCGGCTCGAACTCGCTCTCCGGGCGTCTAACGAAGGGATCTGGGACTGGCAAACCCATGAGAAAAAAATCTTCTATTCGCGCCGGGTTCTCGAATTTTTAGAGTGTGGCAAAGACCATGCGCCAAACCTGTTTCTAGTTCCCTTCGATTCGATCTGGCCCGAGGATCGGGAAGCTTTCGAGCGGGGCGTGACTCACGCGCTGATGGACGGCGGCCCGGAAACCTTGGCGGTCGATGCCCGCGTCCGCAGCGGCGGCGATCATTGGCGCTGGCTCAGAATCCGCGGCACCGTCGTCCGGGACCGTCACGGCCACGCCGTCCGGATCGCCGGTTCCATGATCGACATCAGCCGCCGCAAGTCGGCGGAATCACAAGTCGAGGAAGAGCGCTTCCTGCTCCGGCAGTTGATCGATCATGTGCCGCTGCAAATTTATTTCAAAGATTTGGAGTCGAAGTTCACCATGGCCAACCAGCGAATGGCTGAATGGTTAGGCCTTTCCAAAGAAAAAGATCTCGTGGGCAAGCACGACCGGGATTTCTTCGACCATGACCACTGGAAGCCCGCTCAGGATGACGAGCAGCGCATCATCGAATCCGGCGAAGCGGTGATCGATCAACTGGAGCATGAGACCTGGTGCGAAGGGTCCGAAACGTGGGTGATCACCTCGAAATTTCCATGGCGCGATCGCCAAGGCCGCACCAAGGGAACCTTCGGCGTTTCAAGCGACGTGACCAAACTCGTCAAGGCCCAGCGCGAAGCCACCGATCTGGCCGGGCAGCTCCGACAGCAGAACGAAGCCTACGAGGAGGAACTTTTGTTAGCCCGCGAGATCCAGCAAGCGCTCGCCGGCGAAGGCTTCCCCGAGGCGACTTCCAGCAACCAAAGTCACATCGCCTTCGGCGCACGCTACATCCCGATCTCGGGACTGGCGGGAGACTTTTTCGAAGTGATGAAAATGAGCGAGGATTGCTACGGAGTCCTGATTTGCGATGTGATGGGCCACGGCGTCCGCTCGGCGCTCATCGTCGCGATGCTTCGGGGCTTGTTAGAAAAGCAACGCTTCCAGGCCGCGGAGCCAGGGCATTTCCTCCAAGGCCTGAACGATGGACTTGCCGCCATTCTCGAAAGGGCCGGAACCACCATGTTCGCCACCGCATTCTTCGGTGTGATCGACCTGGCCGCCGGCAGTTTCAAATTCGCCTGCGGCGGCCATCCCGGACCCATCATCGCGGGCAAAAACGGCGTCCGCCAGATCGCCCGCGAACGCTCCCAGAAAGGCCCCGGACTCGGGTTGATCAAAGGCGCGACTTACCCCACCCATGACCTCGATCTTGCGGAAATCGACAGAATGATTCTTTTCACCGACGGCATCCTTGAGGCTGAAAATCAGCGGGGAGAACCCTTTTTCGAGAACCGCCTGATGGAAATCGTCAGCTTGAAATCGGCAGCTTCGCTGGAATCCCTGCTCGACGGCGTGCTCTCCAGCGTCCTCGCATTTTCCGAGGGGCAGCGTTTCGACGACGATGTCTGCCTGCTAGGACTCGAGATCACCCGAAAAGCGCCGTAGCCCATTCGCCGGGATCACACGGTTTTACCCAGTTCCCGCGCCACCAGCATCAATCTCTCACGCACTCCAGGAGCGAAGCTTCCGTCGGTCTGCACGGCGAGCATGACTCCCCCTTCACAGATGAATTCGATCGGCACCGAGCCTGCGTAGAGTTTCAATCCGCCGCTGCCGAACCCGAGATTGGCGACCAGGTGCTTGAGAGAATCGACGGCGACCATATCTTGAGCACTCACCCGCGCAAGGTTGCGGATCCCCGGAAGGGCGCGGCTGCGTTGAAAAATTTCCTCGGTCGTCATCTCGCGATCCATGCTGAAGATGGCGCGCAGTTCCAGCTGCCGAATGGGAAACGGGTCAGCCTGAAAATCGTCCTCAACCGCTGCATGTGGCGTAGGCACGGCCGGCGCCGCCACCGCCGGGGCGGATGCAAACGCCGACGGCGCGGGTTGCGCAAAAGCTTGTGGCACCGTCACCGCCGGTGGAGCCGGCGATTCCTGCCAGCCGCCGAATGCCGCAATCGCAGCCTGAGTCGATGCCGACGCACCCCGCTGAGAATTCATCGAAAATGGCGAAGGACCGTCTGCCGAAGCTTCGAAACCGAAGCCTTCCGACGGATCGGCGACCTGAAACGGAAAATCCGCTTTGTTAGCCTCGCGCTCGGGTATCGGCCCAGCCGTTTCCACCGATGGGGCATCACCGTCCGCATCGCTCGTCGCGAAGGGAGATTGATGAACCGCCGCTGCCGCGAATGGATTGGCCGGGGCGGCCCGCGCGGCCAGGTCGCGACCACTCTCGGCCGGAGAATCGGACCTGGTGCTTGGCTCTGCGGTGAAACTATCGAAAATGCCTCGGTTCGTGCTCATGGTGGATTCGGGTTGAAGCCGGGTCAGCAAGAGATTTTGCCGCGCGTCCTTCGGGGGTAAACAATCGGATAGGACTGGAAAGTCGAGCTTCACCGCAAATTTCACGAACTTTCCTCGTTGCTATCCAAGAGCCGCTTTAGCCGATTTCTCATGGAGACCTTGGCCACCGCAGGAAGCCGGTCCACGAACAGCACCCCGTTCAGGTGATCGATCTCATGTTGCAAGGCCCGCGCGAGCAAGCCGTCGGTTTCGACCACCAAGACCGATCCGTCCAGTTGCGGGAGGGTGGCCTTCACCATCTCCGGTCGCCGGACTTCCGCCCGAATGCCGCGGATGCTCAGACAACCTTCCATGCCGAACTCCTTGGCCTGCCCGAACGCAACCTCCGGATTGATGAAAATCAGCGGCATGATCGATTCCAACTCCGCATCCTCCCCGTTCACCTTGAGAAAGGAAACGCACTCCGGGTCGTGGGAAACATCGATGACCGCCAGCCGCACATCCTCGCCCACCTGCGGCGCGGCAAGACCGACGCCATTCGCATCGACCATCGTATCAAGCATGTCAGCGACGAGCTCGACGAGCTGGTCGTCCACCTCGGTGACGGGTCGGCAGCGTTGGCGGAGGACAGGGTGGCCGTATTGGACAATTTCACGAATCATGGTGGACTGCCGGCATCTCTAGCGAAGCGGATCACAAAGGTCAAACCCGAGAAGCCGCCACCCATTCCGCAAGTGACGCGAGTCCAAGCAACGCCCTGAACATGATCGGGACCGATCCGCAATCGATGGCATCGACTCACTTCAAGCGGAGCTTCTTCAGCACCAAATCCAGGTGTTGACAGGGTCGGTGGTTCACCGTAATCACTCGCCCCCACGCCATCCGAATGGCGGAGTAGCCAAGTGGTAAGGCAATGGTTTGCAAAACCGTCATTCGAGGGTTCGATTCCCTCCTCCGCCTCCAGCGTTTTGAGCTGAAAATCAGCAGATTAGGACAAACCCCTCGCCACCGCAAATAGGGATTTCGCGAAGATCCGGGAAAAGATCCGAACTTACGAGCCAATCCGTGAATTCCCCTTTCTACTGCTGGATAGCACGGCAATGAGGATGCCAAGGCAAGATTGACGACCCGGAGCACTGTCGGGAAAAAGCGTTGGAATAACTGCGATCGCGGGTAGGCTCTCCGTTGCAATGCATCTGAAGTCAATAATCGCGCTGCTTATGGGACTGGTGATCCAGCTTTCCCAAATCCAGTGGGCTTCAGCAACCCAGTCGGGAAAATCCTGCGGCGAACCGGGCCAAGCCATGTGCTGCTGCGACGGGATGCGGTCGTGCCCTTGCGCCACAGAGGGCGCTCCAGGACCGAAGCAAGATCCGTTCTTTCCGGCGGCAGTGGAGCTAAAGTTACTTCTAGCAAAAGCGCACGGGTCCGATTCCCCTCATTCATGGATTTCCCCGCCCAAGGAAGCAACAACCGGCGGCATCACGCGCGCAGAATCACGAAATGGTTATGCCGGGGTGTCGTTGGCGGTCGCTTTCTGCCGATTTGTCATCTGAGTTAGCGCCCTGGCAGGCGTACTGCGCCCATTCGTTTTCGGCCGCACCGTTTCGCGGCTGATAGAGGGCGCTTGGAAATTCCATTCGATGACTCGGACGACTGATGAAAATTTTATTACCCATATTGACCGGTCTGCTCGTGGCCGGAAGCATCCTGCAGGCGCAGGATGCCAAAGTCCTGACTAACGTTTTTCTATCTGAAATCCGGAGGGAGGCCGCACGCACCCACCCGTCTGCGGTGGCTGGCAAACAACTGGCGAAAGCCGCCGGTCACGACGTCCGTGCCGTCCGCCTGTGGGAGGATCCCATGGTCGGTCTCGGTTTTACCCTCGCGAATCGAATGATGCGCATGGACGATGGCGATGTCTCCATCGGCATCGAGCAGAAGTTACCCAGGCCCGGCATGTTTGACGCGCAGCTCCAGAAAGCTGAAGCGATGCGTCGCGCGGCCACACAGAGTTCCCGTACCCAGGCGCTCGCCGCCGGTGCCGAGGCCGCCCGCAACGCCATCGAACTCACGCTCGCGGACGAGTCTATTTCTCTCCAGCTATCGCAGATCACCTGGCTCACCGCCATGGTGGAAAACGCTCGGCAAATGGCCGCCGACCCGATGGGCGCAAGCAGCGACGGGCTCCGCATGGAAACCGAACTCGCCAAAGAACAACAGGTGCTCGACGCCGCCCGCCGCACTCGTGATGGCTTCGCCAAAAAGCTCAACCTCACGCTCGGTCGTCCACTTGATTCTCCGTGGCCGGCGCTGGGACTGCCCGCCATCCCACCACCGGTGCCACTCGCCCAAGCGGAAATCGCCCGCATCCCGCATGCGAACCCGAAGGTCCGCGCGATGAAAGAGATGGTCGGCGCAGCCAGAGCAGAAACCCTCATGGCCGATCGCGAAAGACTACCCGAATTCTCAGTCGGCGTGGACACGAATATCTATGCCGCGGAGCACGACGTGCGCAGCACGATGGTCGGCGTGAAAATGACCCTGCCCTGGTTCAATGACTCTTCCTATCAGGCAAAGATCTCCGCCGCTCGAAGCCGCGAACTCTCCGCCGCCCAAGATGTGGAAACCATGCGCCGCGAGGTTGCGGCGATGGTCCTGAACGCCGTGACCGAAGCCGCCAACGCCGCCGCCCAGGCTCGTGCGTTCTCCGGCGAAATTCACGAAAAAGCCCAACTCACCACCCGCACCATCGAGGCCGCCTGGATCAGCTCGAAGGCTCCGCTGACCGACCTGCTGGATTCCGCCCGCACCCTTTTCGCCATCCGTCTCGAACAGCGCCGCAGGATCGCCATGCAGCTCGCAGCGCTTGAAGAACTCCAAACCCTAGTCCCTAACCGCCCATGCGCGGACCGTTCCATTCGGAGGACAAGAACATCGTCATGAAGTTCCTGCTCCGACTTTACGAACCCACCCTCAATTGGGCGCTGGAGCACCGCAAGACTGTCGTCAGCCTCGCTTTCCTCATCCTGTCCATCGCACTTCTAACTGCGTTCGGTCTCCCCCGGAGTTTCGTGAAATCGATCCGGGACAAGGGCTACGACCGCACCGCAGATTTCGTCACCGGCTTCGGCAAGGAATTCATGCCGCCACTCAATGAAGGCAGCCTGCTTTTTATGCCGGTGATGATGCCCAAAACCGGGCTGAAGGAAATCCAGCGCGTCATGTCGTGGCAGGACAAGGTCATTTCCGAAACTCCCGAAGTCGCCAGCGTCGCGGGCAAACTCGGTCGTTTCGAAACCGCCACCGACCCAGCGCCGACGGAGATGTTGGAAACCACGATCATGCTCAAGCCGGAATACATCCCTAACGGAAAATTCCGCGTGAAGCGCAACCCCGATTGGCGCGAAGGCATGACCGTCGAAAAACTCAAGGCCGAGCTAACCGAAAAAATGAAACAAGTCCCCGGCTACGTCCCCGCGTTTCTTCAGCCCATCGAGAACCGCATCCTCATGCTCTACACCGGCATCCGCGCGCAGGTCGGCGTGAAGATTTATGGCGACAACCTCGATAAGATCCAGCGCAAGGCCTTCGAGATCGAAAAGCTCATCAACGGCATCTGCGGAGCCGCCGGCGTCTCCGCCTCGCGGGTCCAGGGAAAACCCTATCTCAACATCAAGGTGGATCGCCAGGCGATGGCCCGCTACGGCCTTAGCGCGAAGGACGTGCTGGACGCTGTGGAGATTTCCATCGGTGGGAAAAACGTCAGCACCACCATCGAGGGCCGCGAGCGTTTCCCGATCCAGATCCGCGTGCAGCGCAGCGAGCGCGACGACATCGAAAATCTGGGACGCATCCTTGTCGCGACGCGGCCTGCCGGGATGGGAGATCCAGGAGGAATAGGAGTTATGGGTAACGAATCTCCGAGCGGCGCAGCGACCTTTATCCCGCTCGGCATGGTCGCGAAGATCACCCGCGAGATCGGGGCCAACGAGATCGCTTCGGAAAACGGCCTGCTGCGTTCCTACGTCCAGGCCAATGTCCAGGACCGCGACCTTGGCGGCTTCGTCGAGGAAATCGAGCGGAAGCTCAAGACCGTCAACATGGAAGGCATGACCTACAAGATGACCGGTGAGTTCGAGAACCAGCGGCAGCTCGTCAAAACCATGATGCTCGTTTTCCCACTGGTGCTGATGGTGATTTTCGTCCTGCTCTACTTCGTCTATCATAGTGCGGTGGAAGCCGCGCACGTCATGCTCGCCGTGCCTTTCGCCCTGAGTGGCGGCGTTCTGTTACAGAAACTGCTAGGCTATAATTTCAATGGTGCCGTCTGGGTCGGCTACATCGCGCTTTTCGGCACTGCGGTGCAGACCGGCGTCGTCATGGACGTCTATCTGGAGGAAACCGTGAAAGCCCGCCTCACTGAAAAAGGCCTGGCCTTCACTTACGAAGACCTCGTGCAAGCCGTGAAGGACGGCGCCCGCCTGCGGCTTCGCCCGAAAGTTATGACCGTCGCCACCATCGTCGCCAGCCTCATGCCGATCATGTGGAGCCACCGCCAAGGCGCGGAAATCATGAAACCGTTAGCCACACCGGTCATCGGCGGAATGATTTCCAGCCTCCTCCACATCCTTATTGTCACCCCCGTGATCTTCCTTTGGCTCCGTAGTCGCGAATTCAAAAAGGGAACCCTACATAGATCGCATCTCCATGATTCAGCATCCAGCAAGGGGCGACCTGCGGATTGAATCCTACCATTAAAACCGCGCCAGTTAGGCTTCCTGTTGTCAGAGCAGGAAGCGTTGTCTCGGCGAATGGTCCTTCTATCCAAAAAAGCCGCCCGATGACCTGACGTCGCCAGGCGACTGGAGTTGGTGCTTTAAGTATGCATTAAGATTCGGAAGCCCTCTTCGTTTCAGATTTTGCTCGCAGGACCGACATTTTTGAACCGAACGTGACTTGAATGCTTGGAACCTGCGCGGTAGTTGGCTGGACTCATGTAGCCGGCTGGCTCGTAACTAAGCTGGCTGCGAGGAGAAGCCCATGAGTTCGTCACCAAGCTCAGGGTAAGAATCGTAATGATCGAGGCTGCTTTGATCGGGGTTTTCATAATTTTCATTGTTTTGGTTTGGAGCCGGTGGTCTTCGCAGGTCAATCACTTCGGTGACTTGAGTCCATCCCGCTCTCGCGTCCTTTCATTTGTCGCTACGGGCTTGGAGGAAACCCTCAGGATCCAATAGGGCGTTAATACGACAGCCAGCAGACCGACAAAAATCCAATCGGCATTCGCAAACCCGAAGCGGGAGGTGAGAAAGCCGGCCAGTGGATATGTCAGTCCCCAGCCCGCGTGGCTCAGGGCGAAGTGGGCGGCGTAGATGTGGGCGCGTTCCTGTTTGTCGCTGTTCGCGGCCAGCAGTTCGCTGCCGCGCACGCCTAGCAGACTTTGCACTGCGCCGATGAACGCCCATGCGACTAACAAAGTCGGGAACGAGAGAAAAATTCCCACCAGCACGAGTGCTCCGATCATTATCGGGGCACCGGCATTGACGAGGAGGTTGCGAAAAGCAGGCTTGCCGTGCGAGTAGACCAGCGCGCCGCAGACCGAACCGAGGCCATAGACCGCCATCGCCCAGGCATAGGATCGGTCCGGGAGGGCGAGGTCGTTTTTCACGAAATCCACCGTGGCGACGAGGACGAAGGCCCCCGCGACACTCACTTGCAAGGCGAGCAGGAGCGCCTCGCGCAGGGGCTTGCGCTTGAGCATCGCACCGACCCCATGCCACGGGGCGGTGCGGGTGGTTTTAGGCGCTTCGATGGCGACGCGTGGCAGGGCGATGACTAGCAGCGCGCTCACCAGAAACGTTCCGGCATCGAAGAGGAAACTCCCGCGAAAGCCGATGGTCGCTATCAAGAGTCCGGCCAATGCCGGTCCCAAAATACTGGAGGTATCGTAGGCGATGGAGCCTAACGCCAACGCTTTGGGATATTGTTTATCTGACACCACTCCCGGAATCACCGCCTTGTAGATGGGGGTAAAAAGCGCCGAGCCGAGATTGAGGAAGAATGCCAACACGTAGATCTGCCAGACGGCATCCACGAAGAAGAAGGCCGCAACGATGGCGACGCGGAAGAGGTCACTCCATATCAACACCGCCCGCGCACCGAAGCGCTCCGCGATCTGTCCGGCCCATGGCGAAAACAGGACGATCACGCCGATGCGAATGGCCAGCGTGTAGCCCAACACCGCCGAGGCCGAGGCTCCGACCAGCGCGTGGGCTAACAGACCAAGCGCCACCGAGCTTACCCCGCTCCCGACAAGGCTGATGACGTGCGCCCAGTAGAGCTTTTGGAAAATGGAGTTCTTCCACAGCGATCGATCGGATTCAGGGAGGATGGGCATGGGGATAGGCGTTGTAAAAGTGAGGGACGATTCACTCCAGGCGGATGGACGCGGTTCTTGAGTGTGCGGCTAAGCCTTCGATTTCACCGAATCGCAGAACCAGCGGCGCGGTTTTCTCCAAGGCGGCACGATCGTATTTCACAATGGTGGTGCGGCGTTGAAACTGATCGACGGTTAGGCCGGAGAAGGATTTGCCCGCTCCTCCGGTCGGCAACGTGTGACTGGGACCCGCGACGAAATCCCCGGTCGCGACAGGTGAATAGTTGCCGAGGAAAATTGCACCCGCATTCCGGATGCGGGGGGTGACGGCGGCCTCGTGCCCGACGATCAGGCTGAGGTGCTCGGGGGCGTAGTGGTTACAGAGCCGTATGGCTTCGTCCAAGTCCGCAGCTTCGACCAGCCATGCGCGGTGTTCAATGGTTTCCCGGATGATTCCCGCGCGCGGCAGAACGGTTAGCTGCTTTTGGATTTCCTGTTCTACCGCCGAAATGATTTCCGGTGACGTGCTGACGAGGATGATTTCACCATCGTGACCGTGTTCGGCCTGG
>JANMSI010000085.1:0-4204 GCA_031389115.1 Akkermansiaceae bacterium | reverse complement strand
GCATACCGTGGAAAAACTCAAGGCCTTCATCGCCTTGGACCTGGTCATCGCGTGCCGTCTGCTGGCGTTGACGATGCAAGCCCGGAGCAGGCCGGACGAACCGGCGGACCGCTGGCTGGCGCGGGAGGAGTGGGAAGCGCTAAGCGTCCAGGCGGCGGGAGGAGGAGCTGCGCCCGCCCACTGCCCGAGCATCAAGGACGCGGTGCTGATGATCGCCAAGTTAGGCGGCTTCCTGGCGCGCAAGAGCGATGGGGATCCAGGGTCAGAGGTGCTTTGGCGGGGGTGCGCAAAACTAAATATCTACGCCGAGGCATGGAAAATCTTCAACCAAGACATTTGTGGGTAACGGGCAGAGCAGGCTGCCGCTTTTGCGAAGCCAGCCCGCTGGCTTCGGGCGGTTCCCAGCGGGCTGCGAACCCTAAGCGGCAGCAGGCTGCCGCAGTCCAAGGGAGTTCCCTCTATCCCCGTCCTCACTGCGCCACCGATATGGCCAGCTTCGACCGGTATTCCGATTGCAGCGTCTTTCTTCCGGCGGTCGGAACGGGATTGAGCCGGGCGATCCCGATGACGTAGGACTTCGGAATGCCCGCCATTCCAGGCGGAAATACGTTTGCGGGAATCACGGCTTCCCGCGGCTCGAGTTCGGTGTGGATCCGCACGATCCGGGCAGCCTGGTTTCCCGCCTTGACCCGCAGCACGACCTCCGCATCGCCCGCCCAAACGCATTGGGCGTTGATCGGGCAGCGGCTGTCATTGCGGACGGCGAGGAAAGTGACTTTAAGTCCGCTGTCGTAGTGCAACGATTCCCCGACCCGCAGGACTCTTTGAGGACCTTGAGCAGGCGAAGCATCTTGCGCGGACGCGTAGGAAGCGGTGAAAGGAAACGGAACCAGGACAACGCTATACCGCGAAGCATCTTGCGCGGACGCGTAGGAAGCGGTGGTGAGCAGGGCACAGGCATTCATGGCGGCAAGGGCGATGAGTTTGATGGAATGGAGGCGGTTCATGGGTTGCTTAGGTTTCGGGTTGTATCGGTTGATCCGCGAATTGGCGCGCCTTGGATCAGAAAATTAGGTGAACCGGCAGCAGTGCCGCCACCATGCGCCGCCCGTTGTCCTCGGATTTGGCGGGAAAGACGTCCACGTCCTGGGTGGCGCCAGGATAGCCCAGCAATATGGCCGCGCTTTTTCCGATAAACAGGTAATCCACCCCGGCTGCATTGAAAGCCCCTGCGACTTTCCGGGCCTGCAACGGGTTGAACGGCAGTCGTTCGTTCATGCGGCGGGGGCGGGTTGGAAGCCGAGGTAGGCGGGCAGATGGGCGGCGCACCACTCGCGGTATTCCCTGGTGCTGTCGAAGGTGCGGACGCCCGGTGTGTCTCGCACTGGACGATAGATGGGTTTTCGGCGAGGGGACTTTTCGTTTGGACTGCGGCAGCCTGCTGCCGCTTTTTCGAAGCCAGCCTGCTGGCTTCGTGCGGGTAGCGGCAGTCTGCGGGACCCAAAGCGGCAGCAGGCTGCAGCAGTCCAAGGGACCCGCCTCAGTATTCCCGCTGCAAAAGGTGAGTCGCGATCTCCCCCAATCGTCCGCCTTTTTTCTCTAACGGCCTTAGCGCGTCCATCGCCGCCTTCGTCAGCTTCGCCGCTTCCTTGCGCGAGGCATCGAGCCCGAGGATCGCCGGATAGGTCGATTTTTCCGCCGCCTCGTCCTTCCCGGCCGTCTTGCCTAACACCTCGGTGCTTTGCGTGACATCGAGGATGTCGTCGATGACTTGAAACGCCAAACCGAGCGCGTGGCCGAACTTCGTCAGCGCCTCCAGCTTCGCGGGACTGGCATTGGCCGTCATCCCGCCGAGCCGCATGGAGGTGGTGAGCAGCGCGGCGGTTTTCGCTTCATGGATGCGGACAAGATCGCGCTTGGTGAGTTTTTTCCCTTCGCCTTCGAGGTCCATCACTTGGCCACCGATGAGCTTCCGGCTGCCGCCGGTTTCCGCCAACTCGGCGACGTAATCCCGCACGCGGTAGCGTTTCGTTTCTGCGGTTTTGGCAATCACAATGAACGATTCGGTTAGCAATGCGTCGCCGCAGAGCACGGCCATGCCTTCGCCGTAAACCTTGTGGCAGGTCGGCCGGCCGCGGCGGAGATCGTCGTCGTCCATCGCGGGCAAATCGTCATGGACCAACGAATACGTGTGCATCAATTCCACCGCGCTGGCTGGCGCAAGGGCGTCGGAAATTTTTCCGCCGCACGCTTCCGCCGCCGCGAGACAGAGCACGGGTCGCAACCGCTTGCCGCCTGCGAAAACGCTGTAACGCATCGCCGCATGGATTGTCGCGGGGCGATCCTTCGCCTTAGGTAGAAACGCATCCAGCGCGGCATCCACTTCCGCAGCGCGAACGGCTAGGTAGGTTTTAAGATCCATCGGAATGAGGAATGAAAACGATCTATGAAGGATGAACTAGGATCGATGATCTATGAATGATATTTCCTCATCGATCATCAATCATCTCTCATAGATCACAAGATCTCCGCGATCTGCACCGCGTTAAGCGCCGCCCCTTTGCGCACCTGATCGCCGACCACCCACAAGTCGAGCGCGTTTTCTAACACGATATTCCTGCGGATCCGGCCTACGAGGCAATCGTCTTTGCCGGTGGTATCGAGCGGCACCGGGAACACCCTGTTAGCGATGTCATCCACGACCTGCACTCCCGGCTTGTTAGCATAGGCGGCCCTGGCGGCATCCGCATCCACGGGGCGTTCGAATTGCGCGGTGATCGACACCGAGTGCGACCGATAGACCGGCACGCGCACGCAGGTGCAGGACACCCGAAGATCGGGTAAATCCATGATTTTCCGGCCTTCGTTGAGCATTTTGAGTTCCTCCTTGGTATAGCCGTTTTCCGTGAACGCATCCACCTGTGGAATGACGTTGAAAGCAATCTGCCGCGGATAAACTTTAAGCTCCACCGGCTCGCCGGCGGTGATCGCCTTCATCTGCTCTTCCAGCTCGACGATGCCCTGCGCGCCCGATCCCGAAACTGCCTGATAGGTGGATGCGATGATCGACTTCAGCCCGAACGCCTCGTGCAGCGGCGCGAGTGCCATCAGCGAGATGATTGTCGTGCAGTTCGGGTTCGCGATGATTCCGCGAGGGCGGTTTTTTGAGGCTTCCGGGTTAATCTCCGGCACCACCAGCGGCACGTCGGACTCCATTCGGAAGGCGGAGGAATTGTCGATCACCACCGCGCCCGCGGCTGCGGCGGAAGGGGCGAACTCCAAGGAAATCGCACCGCCCGCGCTGAATAGGGCGATATCGATGCCTGCGAACGACTCATGCGTTAGTTCCTCCACGACGATTTCTTCGCCGCGGAAAGTCATTTTTTTCCCGGCGGAGCGCGCCGAAGCCAGCAAGGTCAGCCTGCCCAACGGAAATTTCCGCTGTTCGAGACAAAGGAGCATTTCGACACCGACGGCACCCGTCGCACCTACGATCGCTACATGGGGATGATTCATTTTTAGTTAGCCGGCCGCTTTCGCCGGGCGCGGAGCATAGTGGCATCCGGCTCCGTGGCAACCGATTCGTTTGGCGTCGGAATCGCGGCAAAAGGTGTTGGAAATCCCGCGCCGACGGTGCCAGCTTGCGGCGATGCCCGGCACCACCCCTATCCTCGAAGCGGACCGACTCGTGAAAACCTTCGCCACGTCCACCGCGCTCGACGGGCTCTCGTTCACGCTGGCGGAGGGCGAGTCGCTTGGCCTGCTCGGCGTCAACGGCGCGGGGAAAACGACCGCCATGAACCTGCTGCTCGGACTCACCACGCCGACCTCCGGCATGGTCCGAATATTCGGACTCGATCTCTGGAAACACCGCATCGAAATCCTGCGGCAGGTGAATTTCTCATCCGCCTACACCGCGCTGCCATCGAACCTCCTCGTCTGGCAGAATCTCAATGTCTTCGCCAAGCTCTATGGAGTGCCCCGTCCAAGGCAGCGAATTGAAGAGTTGCTGGAACTGCTCGATATCACTCACCTGCGCAAATCGGTCAACGGCACTCTATCCGCCGGGGAATCGACCCGCGTCAATCTCGCCAAGGCGCTTCTCAACAAGCCGCGCCTGCTGCTGCTGGACGAACCAACGGCCTCACTTGATCCCGACATCGCGGACCGCGTCCGCAAGCTGCTCCGCAAGCTCCAGCACGAG
>JANMSI010000076.1:0-30851 GCA_031389115.1 Akkermansiaceae bacterium | reverse complement strand
GGGGTGGGGACGTCTCGTCCCCACGCATGGACGAGACGTCCATGCCCCCTATGGGATTTCACGGGGAAAGTCGCGACTGCGGTCAATCTGCAGCGTCATCCAGGCAATTTTCAGACGGCCTCTTAGGGAACTCCCTGGCGCGTGAGGGATTCGACGCCACAACGAGCTGGCTCGATAGCGCGAAACTCAGCACCCCGGAACTCCGCGGCTTCACGGACGGTGCATCCCACGGACTAAAGCCGGAAGAAACGGGAAAATGGATCGAATGGATGGGGGAACTCCCGGCCGGATCCGACGAGAATCGCCTCCGCAATCTGGTCAGCGGTTGGACCCAAAGCGACTACCAGGCCGCCGGCAAATGGCTCGCCACCACCCCGGATGGCCCGACCAAAACCCTTTTCATCCGCGCCTACGCCGAGACCGTTTCCGCCTACGAACCCGAAGCCGCCACCCAATGGGCGATGACCCTCCCGCCCGGCAAGGACCGGGACGAAACCCTCAAGAAGATCCACGAAAACTGGCCGGAAAACGACCCCGCCGCCAAAGAGGCCTTCGCGAAGCGGCACGGGATCGATTAGGCCTTGGACTGCGGCAGCCTGCTGCCGCTTTCATCCCGCAGCCTGCTGCGCGGCGAAACCTTGGCAGCCCCTTGCCAGCAGGCTGGCTGCGGAAAGCGGCAGCAGGCTGCGCGCAGTCCGCGGCGAAAATTCGCGAAGATTTTTTGTCAGCCCCCCGGACTGCCGCACTCCGGGGGCTACTTTGCCTTCCACTGCAGCGCCGTGCCGGCGGGCAGCAGGCGGACGGCGCGGGCGATGTCCCAGTTCGTCAGGCGCAGGCCGCCGAGGCCCTCCAGCTTCATCCGCGCGGGGTTGCTGGTGCCGTGCAAGCCGTAGGGCAGGGGATCGGTGCTGCCGGACTTGGCGAGGTTGATCCAGAGAATGCCGAGCGGATTGTTGGGGCCCGGTGCGAGGTATTGTTCTTTCTCCAACGGCGGTTCGATCACGGGTGTAGCGCTTGGAATGGCGTTGCCCGCTGGTGGCGGTTTCGGGGCCTCGCGGGGTTCGCGCTTGGTGGCCAGCCGCGGCTGGGGGATGGCGTCGAGCACGGTCCATTTGTCCCGGCCGCGAAGACCCGGACGCGCGGTGGTCAGCGGCATGACGGCGATGAGTTTGCCCTCGCGGAAAATTTCCAGTCGGGTCAGCAACACGACTGCGGCGGTGACGGGCTTCTGCGGATCGGCGGCGGGTTGCAGCGGGGCGTCGAGCGCTTTTTCAATCTCAAACGGGATGACGTTCGGCACTTGGAACCCGGCACCGACGGCAGGCTCGACTTTCAATTGGGGATTGATGCGGCGCAGAAACGCCTCGTCGCAATGGAACCGCTCCGCGACAAATTCCCACGCGCTGGTGTAGCCGAGGAAGTCTGCGGCGACCAAATTCTCAATGGTGACTGGCCGTGGTGGCGGCAGCTCCACCTTCCGGCCTTTTTTCCCGATCACCTCCGGTTCGACCCGGGGCGGTTTGATGAATGTGAAATCATCGGCGCGCAGGAGGTAGGTGGTGTAGGGCTGGTTCACGATGGCCTCGGCCTTGGCCTTGAGCAGGCCGGGGTTCGCGGCATCCGGGTGCGATTGCTGGTAGAGCCCGCTGATTTTCTCGAAGGTCGCGCCGGACTTGCCATCGATCGGGCCGGGAGAAAACTGTTCCCGGTCGAGAAACACTTGGAGGCGGACATTCTCGAGTTCCATCCGTGCCTCGAGGTCGGCATCGAAATCGGGCTCCGGCGGTTTGTCGGTTTCCTTCTTCTCCACGGGCACCGCTTTCGGCGGCGGTGGCGGCGGGATCAACGTGAGCAACTGCTCCAGCGTGGGAATGCGCAGCACTTGGCCGATCTGGATGCGGTCGTCCTTCAGCTCGTTGAACTGCTTCAACTGCGCGACGGTCATGTCGAACTTCTTGGCGATCTTGACGAGGGCGTCGCCTTTTTTCACTTCGTAGGTTTCGGGACGCGCTTCGGTGGGTTCCACCGTGCCGGGCTTCTTCGGCAGGAGCGCTTCCGGGAGCGGCATGCCCCACTTCCGATTCTCCGAGGGCGCGACCCACCATTTCCAGGCCACGGCCACCTCAAGCCCCGGCTCGATCCGGGGCGAAGTTTGCGCATACAAATTTCCTCCTGCGAACCCGTTGAACGCGATCAGCGAAAGAGGATGCACGAGTGAAAATCGCATGATGGTAAACTTACCGGGCGCGGGCTAACTGCAAAGTGGAAACGATGTAATGGGCATGGACGTCTCGTCCATGCGAAGGGAGGAGACCTCCCTTCCCCCTATCCGGGTCAGACGCTGCAGATGTCCACGGCTTGATGCAGGCTGGCCAACGGGTCCGCCGCTAACGGAATGAACTCTTGGCCGACGAACCCCGTGTAGGCGGTGTCCGCGATGGCGCGCATGATTGCCGGATAGAAAAGCTCCTGCGTGTCGTCGATCTCATTCCGTCCGGGGCAGCCGCCGGTGTGATAGTGGGCGAAATAACGGTGATTTTCCCGGATGGTGCGGATGACATCGCCTTCCATGATCTGCATGTGATAGATGTCGTAGAGCAGGCCGAAGTTCCTGCTGCCTAACATTTCGCAAAGCCGGACGCCCCAGGCCGTGTGGTCGCACTGATAGTCCGGGTGGTCGACCTTGCTGTTGAGCAGCTCCATGCAAATCGTCACGCCAAGTTCCGCGGCGAGCGGCAGCAGCCGGCGCAGGCCGGTGGCGCAGTTCTGGAGTCCTTCCTCGTCGCATTGACCATCGCGATTGCCGGAAAAACAGACCACCTGCGTCGCTCCGGCCGCGGCTGCGGCCCTGAGGTGGGGCGTGTAAATTTCCACGAGCGCGTCGTGGTGTGCGAGGCGGTTGAAGGCCTTTTCAATCCCGCCGACTTCGATGCCGTCCGGAGTTTTCCCAAGCGGGGAGCTGACCATGGCGCAGGCGAGGCCGTGTTGTTTCAGCAGCGGAAGGTCTTCCGGCATGACCAGTTCGACGGAGGAAATTCCGATTTCGCGGGCGGCGATGCACAGAGCTTCCAGCGGGATACCGGCGTAACACCAGCGGCAGACGGAGTGGTTGATGCGGCTCATTTTAAAAATCAAAGCGTAAGGCGTTCACGAAGTTCGGGCGTCCAGAGTTGGGCGACGATGGTTTCCTGCGCGGCTTCCATGGTGGCGCGTTCCTCAGCATCCTCGTCCTCGTGGCCGGCGAGGTGGAGCAGGCCGTGAACGAAATAGCGCAGGATTTCGCGGGCCAGCGGCTCGCCATATTCCGCGGCCTGGCGCTCGGCGACCTCGGCACCGATGACGATTTCCCCATGATGGAAGGTGATCACATCCGTCGGTCCTTCGACGTTCATGAAGTCGCGGTGGACCTGGTCGCTGGTCGCATCGTCCACGATTGCGACCTCCAGCGTGGCGAGCAGGGATAGCGGGGATTCCTCTTCCACGGCGTTTTCCAAGGCAAGCCGCGCGGCTTCCTCGGCCACGCCCTCCAGCGCGATGAGCCAGCTCTCGGGGATTTCCGTGGCGCGCTGGTTGTTGCCGATGATGACTTCGAGCGACATGACGGTTTGGAAATACTCAGGCCCGCTTCGGCATTTGGATCACGCGGCTCGTTTGCGATAGGTCGCTCGAAAGCCGCTTGGTGGCCGTCGTCTCGTCCTTCGGATAGTCGATCCGGCTGTGGAGCATGCTGCGGAGCGTTGTGGAAAAACTGTCTTTCACGATGGCGAGCTCGCGCAGCGTCAGCGGGCAATCGTCGAGCTGGCCGTCGTTGATTTTCGCCCGGATGAGATCCTCGACCATCGTGCGGATCTTGGCGGGCGTGGGTTTTTGCAGGGACCGGGAGGCGCTCTCCACCGTGTCGGCGAGCGCGATGATGCCGCTCTCGCGGGTTCCCGGCCGCGGCCCGGGGTAGCGGAAATTTTTCTCCTCGACCATCGGCAGGTCCTCGGGGTTTTCAAGCCGGCGATCCACCTTCTCCATTTCCGACTTCTTCTGCTCCTGCGCGCGGCGGTAGAAATAATACACCAGCGAATCGCCGTGATGCTCCTGGATGACGTCGATGATGCGGGGGTTGAGCTTGTGTTTGACGGCCAGATCGACGCCGTCCTTGACGTGGGCGATGATGATCATCGAGCTCATCGTCGGCGTCAGGGTATTGTGGGGGTTTTCCGCGCCGTCGTGCTGGTTTTCGATGAAATAGCCCGGCTTCTTGAGTTTTCCCACGTCGTGGAAATAGGAACACACCCGGCACATCGGAGCGTTCGCGCCGATTTTCTCGGCGGCTGCTTCCGAAAGCGCGGCGACGACGAGACTGTGGTGGAACGTGCCCGGCGCTTCGAGCTGCATCTGGCGGAGCAGCTTGTGATTCAGGTCGCTGAGTTCCAGCCAACTGATGTCGGTCGTGAGGTGGAAGGTGCCTTCGAAAAGCGGCAGCAGGCCGCTGATGAGGAGTGCCGTGACAATCCCGGTGCCCAGGGCGGTGGCGCTGCCGGTGCCGAGAAGTTGCAGGTGATTCATGGCGTCCGGGCCGAAGCTCGCGGCGATGTCCAGCGGCCCGAGGATCAGGCCGAACACCAGGGCGACCGCGCCCACGCTGATTCCGGACTGGAGCAGCTTGAGGCGTCGGCGCACCTGATAGGCGAGCAGGACGCTCGTCATTCCGGAGACCAAACTGAGAATCAGGTAAACGACGACGGTTTCCTGCGGCACCAGCAGGCAGCCGATCAGCGTCACGAACACGGCGGAGAATGATGCGACCGCCCGTCCCAGCAAAACGCCGTGCAGCATCGGCACCAGGGCGAACGGCACCGCGAAAAACCGAAACTGCTCGGGAATGCTGCCGCTATCGGCCAGGCTCATCACCAGTCGGACGAGCACCAGATGACCGATCAGCCCGCCCAGCACCAGCACCACGCGGCTGTTCCGCCGGCAAGTCCCCTGCAAGCTGACCTGAAACATCACGATGGCGGTGATCGCCATGATGAATCCGTAAAGCGCCCCCCGGAAGGGATGGGTTTCGAAGGTGGCACCGTCGGATGATTTGAGGGCCAGCACGGCGATTCCCACCGCAAAAATCGAGTAGAGCGAGGCCTTGACCCAGAAACTGTCCTCCAATGCCTGGATGACGGCATTCTCGCAGTGCACCCGGCGTTTTTTCCCCGACGAAAGTCCCTGTCGGGCCAACCGCCAGCGTTTGATGGCATCCACAAATCCCACAGCGGTTTTTAAAATCGTTTCACGGGCGGGAAAACCCAATCTGGATTTTCCCGCCGGGCCGCGAAGCTAGGCCGGGGTGGCGGGGTTGGCAATCTGGAATTCGGCGACCGAAAATGGACGTGGCTACCGCGTCTCGCGGCAGGCCGTGATTGCGGCGTCTCGCCGCAATGCTACGCCTCACATCCGGAAATCCTCGCCCAGGTAATGCTTGCGGGCGATGGGGTCATCCACCAGTTCGTCGGACGGGCCCTCGAGGATTACCCGCCCGTCGTGAATCAGGAACGCGCGATCCGTGATGCTGAGGGTTTCGCGGACCGAGTGGTCGGTGATCAGAATGGCCAGGCCGTCACGGTCGCGCAGCTCGCGGACGATGCGCTGGATGTCCTCAAGGGCGATCGGATCGATGCCCGCGAACGGCTCGTCGAGCATCAACAGAGTCGGATCCGAACACAGCGAGCGGGCGATGGCGAGGCGGCGCTTTTCGCCGCCTGATAGAGTGATGGCGAGCGACTTGGCGAGCTTGGTGATGCCGAAGCGGGCGAGCAGGTCGTGGGCGCGGTCGAGCCGCTCGGCGCGGCCGAGCTTGGGCCGGGTCTCGAGAATCGCGAGCAGGTTGTCCAGGACCGAGAGCTTGCGGAAAATGGATTCTTCCTGAGGCAGGTAACCGAGTCCGAGGCGCGCGCGGAGGTGCATCGGCATTTTCGACATGTCGTGGCCGTTGAAACACACCGAACCGGCATCGGCGGGGACGAGTCCGGCGATCATGTAGAACGAGGTGGTCTTGCCCGCGCCGTTAGGGCCTAGCAGACCGACGATTTCGCGCGGCTGGACGGTGATGGAAACACCGTCCACCACGGCGCGGCCGTTGTAGGTCTTGCGCAGGCCGTTGGCGAAAAGCACGGCGGACTCCGTGTCGGAACAGGTCGAGCCGGGAGTGTGGGTCGGGCAGAATTTGGAGATCACGGGAGGAAATTACTTTTTCTGATCTAGATTGCCGCCCATTTCCCAGCGCCCTTCGGTGACGAAGCTGCTGCCCTTGGGGGAGATCCGGAGGACAAGATTGGGCTCCTTGGCCCGCATGAAGGTCTTGCCTTGGAGGACCCACGGATAACCGCCACTGATGATGATTTGGTCAGACTTGATGTTGTAGGAAAAAATGGCCCCGCTGGCTTTGATCGGCTCCTTGTCGCTGGCCGTTGGCTTTTGATCGATCACCACGGCGCCGGTAGCCACGATGCGCTCGACGTCGCCGAAATTCGCGCCCATTTTCCCGCCGAGGCCGTCCTTGGCCTTCTCCGGCTTCACGTCCTGTGGCTTCCCTTTTTCGCCCTTGGCGGGTTTTTTGCCGAAGAAAATTTTCAACTCGTTCGCGCCGGACAGATTGAAGCGCGGGTCCTTAACGGTGACGTTCTTGAGATAAACGAGGACGCCCTCGTCGGGATCGAAATACATGCCGCCCTCGCAATTGATGACCGTGTCGCCGTCGCCGGGCTTCACATCGAGTGGCTTCGCAGGGGCTGGTTCCGCATCGGGCACGACCGGCGGTTGGTCGGCTTGCGCGAGAAACGCGGTGGCAGCCTTGGAGGCGGCTTCGGCATCCGCAAGGTCAGTTTTCAAGGCGGCGGCGGTGGCGGAATTTGCCGCCGCGAGGGCGGGTTCCTTGGACATGGCATCCGCTTTGATCGCCTTCATCTCCTCCGCCGTGACCGGAGGCGGCGGCACCGCTAACAAGGACGTGCTCAGGAACGCAATGCCGAGCAGGGGTGGGATAGGGGACTTCATGGTTGTTTCGGTGGAGCTTGCAGATTGGTGGTGACACGACCTAGCAGAAAACCCTTGTTTCCCGCGAACGAATAATAAAGCCCGCTGCCATTGGCGCTCAGGCGGTCGGATTTGATCTCAACGCGCTCGTTGCTGGAGATGAGCTGTTTTTCCTGATAGAAGGTCGCGCTGAGGAAGTCCAGGCGGCCTTTCGGGCTTTGGTCAGGATTGAAGAACTCGACGGAAACGACCCTGCCGGCGATCCGTCCGGCGTCCACGAGCGTCATCGCCTGCGACTTGAGCACGCCGACGAGCTTGTGGTTTTCATCATAGCGCGGGAGCATGACGCCTTTCAGTTCACTGCCGTCCGGAAGCAGGGCGATGGCGGGGATTTTCCCCTTCGCGACGGGTGGATCGAGAGGCTCCACGGCCAGTGCGGGAGCAACCAAGGCAAAAGCTGTGAGAAGGAAGCGCAAGGAAGTTAGTGCGAAGCGTGGTGGATGGAAATCAGCTTCACGAGCAGATCCTCGATGAACTCTAGCGGGATCTGATTGGGCCCGTCCGACATTGCGTTGGCCGGATCGGAATGGACTTCCATGAACAGCCCGTCGATGCCGGTGGCCACGGCGGCCCGGGCGAGGACGGGGGCGAGTTCGCCATCGCCGCCGGTCGCGCCGCCGAGTCCGCCGGGGCGCTGGACGGAGTGGGTGGCATCGAAAATGACCGGCAGGCCCTCCTTGCGCATCCAGTAGAGCGAACGCATGTCCACGACGAGATTGTTATAGCCGAAAGTGGTGCCGCGCTCGGTGATGAGGAAGCGCTCGCAGCCGAAGGCTCGCATCTTGCCGGCGATGTTGACGGTGTCGAGCGGGGCGAGGAACTGGCCTTTTTTCACATTCACGGCGCGACCGGTTTTGGCGGCGGCTTCGAGCAGGTCGGTCTGACGGCAGAGGAAGGCGGGGATTTGCAAAAGATCGACGTGCTCGGCAGCGATTTCCGCCTGCTCGGCGGTGTGGATGTCCGTGGTGACGGGGACGGCCAGTTCCTTGCCGATTTCCCCAAGGATGCGGCAGCCCTCTTTCACGCCGGGACCGCGGAAGGCATCGACGGAGGTGCGGTTTGCCTTGTCGAAGGACGCCTTGAAAATGAAATGAATCCCGGTGCGGTCGGCGATTTCCTTGAGTGAGCGCGCCATTTCCCAGGCAAACGGTTCGGACTCGAGGGCGCACGGCCCAAGGATAAAAAAGGGCGCGGGTCCGCCGACGGGGACGTTGCCGATGTTGAAGGGGTCGAAATTCATGGGTGCAAAGTGGGTCAGTGATCGGAGGACACAAGCGCGGCTTGGAAAAGCGGGCGAAGGTTGTCGAGCGCGGTGGTGAGGAGCTTCGACTCGGTGGTGGTGAGATTGCCGCGTGTCTTGGCAACGAGCATTTCAAGGGAATCGATCACCGATTTAGCGGCGCGCAGGTTGACCTGCTTCTCGCCGCTGTGGGGATTGGGGATCTGCCCGAGGAAAAGCCCCGCGTTTTGCGCCTGGAGGATGATGAATTCATTGAACCGGTGGTCGGCATCGGGCGCAGCGGGCATGGTGGGAGCGTCGGGATTCCGGAAAGTATTACAAGGGGGAAGACGGGGGCGGAGAAGCTTTCAGTGGAACCGCCGCCGAACATTTCCGAACTTGCGCCTGCCGGACAAAACTGAAAGTTTCCATAAGGAACAAAAAGCCATAAAAACCCATGAAAGAATTACTCGATGCTTGGAAGGAAGTGGATCGCAACAAGGTCGCGGCTCTGCTCAGTATTTTCCCTGGGCTGGGTCATCTTTACAAACATCATTATCTCGCCGGGCTGGGCATTATGACCGCGGGCAACATCATGATGCTTTTCGTCGCCTTGTGGTTAAGCCTCGCCACGCTGGGTCTGGCGTTGATCGTGGTGCCGGCGTAATGGTTTGCCGGGATCGCCGGATCGGCCTATTTCGCGACCGACGAGCACGGGATGCATCCCTGGCTGCACGTCTGGGACTACCGGCGGGCGAAATTGAGAATGCTTGCGAAAAAGGCCTGACGCCGTGCGAGTTCCGCAGCGTTCCGGGAAATGAAACTTGGAGCGGAAGGCGTGCGAGGGTATTGCTGGACGCAATTCATGACGTCGAGCGCCACCCATAAGCATCTTTTCTATTCGGAAATGGCCAAGTTGTTGGAGGCCGGTTTCGACATCCGCAAAGCGGCGGGGGTGTTGATGGACACGCGGCTTCCGGCCGCACAGGCGGCGCTTCTGAAGGACCTGAACCAAGGCTTGGAGGCAGGCCAGTCGATCACGGCGGCGTTCGGCAAGGATGCCGCCACCATCACGGAACTCGAGCGCAACATCATCGGCGCCGGGGAGCGCGGCGGGAAATTGGCACCGGCATTCCAGCACTTGGCGGACTATTTCGGCATGGTCGCCTCAGCCCGCCGGGAAGCGGTGAAAAGCATGATTTATCCCATCATCGTGCTCCATTTGGGAATCGTCGTCGGCAGCTTGACCGACGTCATGCAAGGCGCGTCTGCGAGAACGATCTTCGGTGCTCTGGCACTCACTTTGATCATCGTTTATATGATGGCCTTCGTGCTCGTGATGGCGGTGCTTGCCGCTTTGAAAAAGGCGAAAAGTAGCCCCAGCCTCGACCGCTTGATCAACCGCATCCCGGGCGTCGGACAGGCCCGCAACAACATGGCGATGGCGAGATTCTGCAAGGTTTACCATTCTTGCATCCTCGCCGGAATTTCCATGGGAGAAACCGTCCAACTCGCTTCCGCGGCCTCCCAAAGCGGTGCCATCCGTGAAGTCGGAAAAAAGCTCCTGGAGACCGTGAAAGACGGAAATCCGCTTGGTCCGCAGATGATGGCGAGCAACGCGTTTCCCACGGCCTTCGCGAGATCCTACACCACGGGTGAAGAAGCCGGCACTTTGGACAAGGATCTCGCGAGCTGGTCCAAGCGGATGCAGGATAGCGCGGAGGCAAGCGCGAACACCCTGTCGGTGATGATTCCCAAAGTGCTTTATTTCCTCGTGCTCGGCTACATCGTCTGGCAGATCCTGGGTTTCTACGGGGCCCATCTCAATCAAATCGAGGAATTGAGCGGGTAGGCTTCC
Organism: Akkermansiaceae bacterium; assembly: GCA_031389115.1. Taxonomy (GTDB): domain Bacteria; phylum Verrucomicrobiota; class Verrucomicrobiia; order Verrucomicrobiales; family Akkermansiaceae; genus Luteolibacter. The sequence continues at coordinate 20,697 of JANMSI010000076.1, read as the reverse complement.
GCGGCGCCACCTGCCGCAAAAGAAACGCCCGGTCCCCTGTGAAGAGGATCGGGCGCTTTTGGAAAAAACGTGATGAGGGAAACGCCGGATTACCAACGGCCACCGCCGCCACCACCGCCGCCACCGCGACGATCACCACCGCCGCCGCCGCCACCTTTGTAGCCACCGCCGCCGCCGCCGCCGCCTTTATAGCCGCCGCCACCGCCGCCGCCATATCCACCACCACCGCCGCCGCCGCCACCGTAGCCGCCGCCACCACCACCGCTAGGGCGGGATTCTTTCGGCTCGGATGCGTTTACGCGGAGTGCGCGACCGTTGTAGTCGTAATCGTTGAGCGCCTCGATGGCTGCATTCAACTGGGATTGATCACCGAGTGTCACGAAAGCGAATCCCTTGGATTGCCCGGTTTCACGGTCGGTGATGATTTTGACCCGTTCAACAGGTCCAAAAGCGGCGAAGAGGCCAGAAACGTCTCCTTCAGTAGCGGTGTAGGGCAGGTTGCCCACGTAGATGTCCATTTGATTCTATTCTAATGACGCCATGCTATTTTTTAAACACTTCCCCGGACCATGGCGTCACAGATCAAATAAAGAGCGATCCTACTAACTTTCGCCGTCGAACCGACCCGTCAATAGGCCTTCCGTGCGGGGCTTGGCAACAACTCATTTTTTTATTTCCCCCGGTTTGCCATGAACCCTTCTAATCAAAGGGTTTTCCGTTTGACTTACGCTCTGCTGACGCCGATTGATCGGATTGTTTAACGATCGGGGTATGCGGAAAGGGTAGAAATCCTAAACGGCTTTCTGCGACCTCGATCTGAAATCCTTACTGTCTGCGGGGCCAGGGCACTTGGCCCGCCGGTTTTTACCCCGCATTTCGATCCGTCACCGTTCTCAATCGCAACCAGCCCTTGTCCCATGTCCGCTCGAAATTTTAAAATTTTCCCAAATCCAATGCGCGCCATCCCTGCGGGAGCGCTTGCCTTGTTCAGCCTGCCGACACTTTTAACCGCTCAAGTGAATCCCGCGATCAACCGGGAAGTCTGGAAGCAAAAATACGGAGTCCTCGATGCCCAGCTGGACGAGCAATCACCGTATGGCGGCTGGCTGAGCCAGGATGCGGATGGCGACGGGGTCAAGAATGCCGACGAATTCACCGCCGGCACGAATCCTTTTCCGAAATTGCCTGGGGAGGCACATTTCCACCCGCCTGCGATCACCGTCGGGCCGACGACCCTCTCGCTCACCTTTCCGACCGTGGCCGGGAAGCTCTACAGCGCGGAGAGTAACGATACGTTGATCGATGCGTGGTCGAAGGGTGCGATTCCGAGCGTGGCGGGTGACGGGTTTGTAAAAATGCTTACCGTGCCGCTCACTTCGGGGAAATTTTTCCATCTCTCCGTGACCGATCAGGCGACGCAGGGCGATCAGGTCAGCGATTGGGCGAAAATTGTTCTCGGGCTTTCGACGTCGGCTCCCATCGGCACGCAAACCAGTTTCGACCACACGTCCCTCGCGGCCAATCTCGAGGAACAGAACGAGGTTTCTTTAAGGTCCGTCGATCTCGCGGGGACTCTGCCGCCAGACGGGACGACACCCGCCGGTGACTTCGCCGTGATCCAGATCACCCGCTCGGGCTTCATGCTGCTAGGCCCGGTCACCGTGCCGATTTCAAAAAGCGGCACCGCGGTGGAAGGCGTCGATTTCTCGCCATTGCCCGCTTCCGTCACTTTCCCGGCGGGAGTCAACTCGCTCGATCTCAAGATCACGCCGCTGTTCAACGCCAACCGGACCAGCACCGCCACGGTTTTTCTAACAGCCAATGCGCCGGACTCCCCGGGAGCCTCGGGGAACTATACTTTGGTGAGTCCCGCCTCCGCCGGGGTCACTCTCTATCCCTCGGGAAATCCTTCGGGCACCGGCCTCACCGCGAATTACTACCCGGGCTCGAGTTCCATCTACAGCAGCCCGCTGAACTTCGGTAATCAGGTGGCGACCACCTATAATTACACCAAGATCAACACCACCACCGGCACCGCGCTTGTATCGTATTTTGGAACTCCCGCCACACCCTATATCGTGGGAAACCAAGTCAGTTTGCAGTTCACTTCCGGACCCTTGAACATCACCGGGTTCAACGCCCTCACCAACTATCCGGTCATCGCTCCAGTCACGACGTCTTCATTTACTGTTAATATCGCTGGCACCAACCTGCCTAACTCCAGCACCGGAAATTCTATTATCGGCAACTTCAGTCCGCCGGTCACTCAACTTGCACCGACCATCGATTTCAATTTCGGCCACGGCACTCCTAACGGGACCAACCTGGTTGGCGTGGACAATTACTCGGTCAGATGGGATGGCTATCTTTCACCGGCGAGTTCCACGAACTACGTTTTCCGCCTCGACGCCGACAGCAAGGCACGGGTTCTCATCGATACAGGCAGCGGCTTCCAACAAATTCTCGAGAACGGCTGGGACACTGTAGCGACCGGAGGCTACAAATTGAGCAATCCAATCCCGCTGAACTTACCCGCCGCACCGGCTAACCGTTATCCGATCCGCGTGGAATTCGTGGAAACCACTGGCGCGGCCAAATGCAAATTCCAGTGGCAAGTCAACGGTGGCACTTTCGTGACGATTCCTTCCGGGAGTGTGTTCAAGGACAGTGTGAATCCAGCGACCGGATGGCAGGGTACTTACTATAACAATACGAACTTCAATCCTCCCGCTGCCAACCCGCTGCCCCAAACCGACTCCGACATCACCAACGGCAATAGCGGCGACTGGCTCACCGGTTCGCCCGATCCGCTCGTCCACCATAACAATTTTTCCGCCCGCTGGACGGGGCAGATCCTGCCACAGTATTCACAGAAATACTACTTCGTCGCCAGGGTCGATGACGGTGTGAAACTGTGGGTAAACAATCAGTTGATCGTGGACCGCTGGCCCGGTGGCGGTGTCACGGACAGCACCGGATCCATCGTTCTCAAGGCCGACGTGCTCTACGACATCAAGATGGATTACTTCGAAGCTACCGCAGCAGCGGAAGCGCATCTCTCATGGTATGGCGAGGACCAGGCCAAGCAGATCATTCCGATGAACCGTCTGTTCCCAACGACGACCGGACGCCCGGCCATCACCAGCCCGGTCGGCCTGGTTACCGTCCTCGGTTCAGGCTCGCCATTCACCACGACCCTCACCTCCAGCAATGGCGGGGTTATCACTGCCAGCGGATTGCCGCCATGGCTGACGCTCGTCAACGGCCTCCTCAGCGGCACGCCAACCGCTGCGGGGATCTATCAGTTCACCATCACCACCATGAATGCCGCGGGCAGCGGCAGCGCGGTGGTCACCCTCGAAGTTCTCGCTGCCGGCAACCAGCTCACCCGCGACTTGTGGACCAGCAACGTCACCGGAGGCGGGCTGGCCAATGTGCCATGGACCACCTCTCCCACAGCCAGCGATACCGTCCCGCTCGCCGAAGACAATGTCTCCACTTACGGGGACAACACTGGTGAGCGCCTCCGCGGCTATTTCATCGCGCCGGCCACCGGCAACTATTACTTCTGGATCGCTGCCAGCAACGCTGCCGAATTATGGATCTCGAACAATGCCGAGCCGGTCAACAAAGTGCTCCGCGCCTCGGTGACCGGCGGCACCTCGCCGAAAACTTGGAACGCGCAGTCCACTCAGAAGTCCCGTTGGCTTTCGCTCGTCGCGGGAAAGAAATACTACCTTGAGGCGCTGCACAACACCGGCACCAGCGGTGCGGGCAACCATCTTTCCGTCGCCTGGTTCCTCGATCCGACCGGCAACACCGCGAATCCCATCGCCAACGGATGTTCTGCCGCAGCCGCCAACGTCGGCGGACTGATTCCGAGCCATGTCCTTTCCCCGTGGGACAATCCACCGACGACGACCATCCCCGGCACGCTCTATGTCACGAACCTGCAAGGCGCGGAAGGATTGAGCGGCATCACCGGCACCGGCGGCGCGTTCCTCCGTGTGGATGGCACCACCGCCGTGCTGCAACTCAACTACTCCGGCCTCACCTCCGGCGCCACTTCCCGCAAAATTTATAACAGCTCCGGCGGCGTGCTCTTCGACATCAATGCCCAGGAGAAAAATTACCCGACGCTCAAAACCTCCGACGGCGGCTACACTTGGACGATGCAAGCGTCGGACGTGGCGGCTCTCAACGCCGGCGGCGTCTATCTGGGCATTTCCACCCTCAGCCATCCGGGCGGCGAACTCACCGGCACCTTCGGAAAAATCGCCGGCTCCCAAACCGCCCCGGCCGCGCCGCCCTATCCCGCATGGACCGATCTTCACGCCTCCAACGACGGCGAGAATTCGCGCTTCCTGAGCCAGGCAACCTTCGGCCCCAGCCCCGCCGACATGACCTATGTGAAAGCTAACGGCTACCGCCCGTGGATCGAAAACCAGCTCGACAGCCTGATCACGCTCCCGACTAAAAACGTTCCTTACATTTTGGACAACCTCAGCGCCGATCCCCAAAACCCATACGGCAGTACATTGATGTTCAACTCCTGGTGGAAAAACTCCGTCACCGCGCCGGATCAATTGCGCCAGCGCGCCGCTTTCGCCTTGAGCGAAATCCTCGTCGTCTCGGACACCGGGCCGCTCAATAACAACGGCCGAGTCCTCGCGGACTACTACGACACCTTGCTCGACTCCTGCTTTGGAAATTTCCGCGACATTCTCAAGCAAGTGACCCTGAGTCCGGCCATGGGCGTATATCTCGACATGCGGGGGAACTCCGTCGGCAACGTCGTCACCGGCCAAATTCCTAACGAAAATTACGCTCGGGAAATCCTCCAGCTCTTTTCCGCCGGTCTCTACCGCACGTGGCCGGACGGCACGCTGGTGCTGGATTCCAAAGGCAATGCAATCCCCACCTACGACCAGGAAGTGGTCACGGGAATGGCCCGCGTCTTCACCGGCTGGAACTGGGGACAAGCGCTCCAAGGCAGTGGCCGCCTGCCCACCAACTTCGGCCCGGCATCCAATTACCTCGACCCGATGGTGCTTGTCCCCTCCAAGCATGAACTCGGAAGCAAAGTTCTGTTGGACAATGTCGTCCTGCCCCCAGCCATCAACACCGACTCCGCAACCGCTCTGGTCGATCCCAATCCCATCTCTATCCAATCGACTCACCCGGTCAATGGCCCCGGATCTCTGGTCACCACCGCCATTTCCAATCAGTACGACATCAACGGCTTGCGAGACCTGGAAGCCGCCTTGGACAACATCATGGCCAACTCCGCCGTCGGCCCCTATATCTGCCGGCAGCTCATCCAGCGCCTCGTGACCAGCCACCCGAAGCCGGAATACGTGCAGCGCGTGGTCCGAGCCTACAACGGCGAACAAAATGTCGATGGCGCCGCCACTGGCATCCGCGGCGACATGAAGGAAGTCTTCCGCGCGATCCTCCTCGATTCCGAAGCGCGCGGCACCACCGGCGTGGCGGACAGCAAGTTCGGGAAACAACGCGAACCGCTGCTCCGTGTCACCGGCCCCGCGCGCGCCTTCCCGGTCGCCAGCTTTTCTAGCAGCACCTACGCCCAAACCGGCACGGGAACGATTCTCATCACCACCCCCTCCTCCCACCGGCTGATTTCCGGTGAGACCGTCCGCCTTTCCAATTTCGTGGACGCCGGAGCCTCGTCGAGCCAAGTGCCGACCACGCAGAGTTACACCATCGGCAACGTGACGGCGAATACCTTCACCGTGAACAACACCGGCACCAGCAGCCTCAACTATACCATTTCCGGAAATACAGCTCTCATCGACCCCACCGGGGTGGTCGAGAATGACCAGGTCTATGTGAAGTTTACCACCGGTAGTCTCGCCGGTGGGGTATATGATAAAGTTTACCCAGTAGGCGTCCCTTCCGGTGGCAAGTTCACCGTCGCCTTGGCCCCTGCACCCCCGGGTAGCATCGGCGGTGCCTGTATGATTCCTAAACTTACCAGCGGTTATAATGTGACTGGTAATGCGGGTGCGCAGTCGATCACGATCCAGACCTCGGGAAATCATAATCTCGTCGCCACCGATGGGGTTCAGCTGAAATTCCTCGTGGCGAATTCCCCCGTAGCGGCGGCAAGTGCGGTCTATCAGGTCACCAGCGTCGTCGGCCCCAATTCCTTCAAGGTGGCGGTGCCAGCCACACCCACCATTACCAACGGCTCGCAAGGCAGCAGCAGCGTAACCGTCTATCCGCTCAAGGGTTCGCAGTGGACCCGCAGCGGAACTGTTAAAGTCGAGCTAAGCACTTGGGGTATCGGCTCTACGCCGTCCAACCTCAACCAGACCCCGCTGAACGCCACCACGGTCTTTAACTACTTCTATCCGGACTACCAATACCCCGGACCGATGGCCCAAGCGGGAATGACCACGCCGGAATTCCAGCTTACTAATGATTCGAACACCATGAATCTCACTAACCTGATCACTCAGGGAACGCTCACGAATAACGCCGGCAACAACAACGGGTATATCAGCTTTTTCGGTTCTAATTCTATCACTATGGATTTGGCTCCCTACATGACGCCCGGCCAGACAAATAACTCCGGCGTCCCCACCCTGGTGAACACCTTGGGAGTACTGCTAACCGGAGGCCCCCTGACCGCTACTACCAAGACGACCATTGAAAACTACGTCATCGCCAATGTCGCCTACACCACGCCCACCGCCGCCCAGATGCGGGACCGCGTGCGTGCTATCGTCCACCTGATCGTCACTTCCGCCGAGTATGCCATTCAAAAATAGTCACCCCATGAAACGCGAGTTCCACGTCCCCTATATTTCCCGCCGCAATTTTCTCGAACGCTTTGGCAGCGCCGCCCTCGGGACCACCGTGCTGGCGAAAACCATCAGCGAGCTGCGGATTCTCAACACGGCTGTGGCCCAGGGAGTTCCACCTGCTGACTATAAGGCGCTCATCTGCGTTTTCCTCAACGGTGGCAACGATTCTAACAACATGATCATTCCGACCATCCCGGCGGAGTGGGACAACTATGCGGCCATCCGCTCCCCGGTGCTGGCCATTCCCAACGCCGACGGCGGCCCAGCAACCGCGCTCGCGTTGACCTCCCGCAACGGAACTGGCAGTTATCCGGCGGACGACTACCATGACTACGGTTTCCATCCCGCGATGCCCGAGATGCGAACCCTCTTCGACGCCGGAATTGTTGCCCCGGTGTTCAACGTCGGCACTCTCAGCTTCCCGCTTACCAAGGTCCAGTACAGCGCGGGCAGCGTGCCGCGCCCGCCCCAGCTTTTTTCCCACAGCGACCAGCAAACCCAATGGCAGACCTCCCTGCCAGACCAGCCCTCCACCAGCGGCTGGGGCGGCCGCATCGCGGATTTGTTCACCGCCGCCCAATACAATCTCAATGGGGGAATCTCGATGTCGGTGACTCTGGCCGGTTCTAACATTTTCGAGGTCAGTAACGGCAACCTCGCCCCGCCCTACGCCATCACCACCGGCGGCGCGGTGCAACTCAGCGGAATCAGCGGCACCCGCAGGACCGCACTGGACTCGATTCTAGCAAACAACAAGGCGTCCTCAAACTTGCAGACCAAGGCCTACGCGGAAATTTTCGATCATTCCATCGATCAAGCCGAGTCGCTCACCACGGCTCTCCTCACCAATGCCAGCGCGCCATGGCTCACCCGTTTCACCACTAACATCACCACCCCTAACGGCGGGGCCACCTTCTCCTCCGGTCTCATGAGCCAGATGAAAATGGTCGCCCGCCTGATCGACCTCGGCAGCAGGCCCCTGGCCAGCGGCGGCCTGGGCATGAAGCGCCAGATCTTCTTCATCCAGGTCGGCGGCTATGACACCCATACGGCCCAAACCAACAATGCCGGGCAAACCACCACCGACAACGCGAAGGTCATCCTCGGCGACCATGCGAACCGTCTCGCGGACTTGAGCAAGACGATGAACGCGCTCTATCAGGCGCTGTCCGACATCGGCAGGCCCGTCGGCTCGCCCGTCGGCACCGCCCTCTTGAAAGACAGCGTCACCGCCTTCACCGCCAGCGATTTCTCGCGCACCTTCCCTGCGAACGGCTACGGCAGCGACCATGGTTGGGGCGGCCACCAACTCGTCATGGGCGGCGCGGTGAAGGGCGGCGCGACTTACGGCAAATTCCCGACCCTCGCCGTCAACGGCCCGGACGACACCAACACCGGGCGCTGGATTCCCACCACCGCCGTCGATCAATACGCTGCCACCATCGCCACTTGGTTCGGTGTCGATGCCGCGGGCATCAACACCGTCTTCCCCAATCTCGGACGCTTCGCCACCCCGAATCTCGGCTTCCTCTAACATGAGGCCGTGGAAAGCCATCGTCCTCGGCATCATCGTGCTGGCGATCCTCGGAAATTGGATCGCCACCCGGCCCAAGTCCGTTTTCCCCGCTCCATCATCGTCTCCGGAAATCGTCTCCGCTCCATCACCCGCCATCGCCGAAACCGCCGCACCAGCGGATTCACCGCCGCCGCCCGCTGCCCAGCCCGGACCCGCCACGCCCAAGCCCCGCACTGAAGAGTCCCGTGCCGCTAGCCGGCGAGACTTCAGCGACCCGCTCGTAGAATCCTATCCGCCCAGCATTCCTCCGCCCAGGCAGGCCACGGACGCCGAGCCCGACCTCGCCGCCGATTTTGACAAGGTCACCTTGATGCTGCGCGACTATCGCGCCCTCACCGGCGAGAACCCCGTCGGCACCAACGCCGAAATCATGAAAGCCATCATGGGCGGAAATCCCAAAGGCGCGCAACTCGGGCCACCCGAGGGCCAGCCACTCAACGAAAACGGCGAGCTCATCGACCGCTGGGGAACCCCGTACTTTTTCCATCAGCTCGGCAAGGACCTCATGGAAATCCACTCCGCCGGACCGGACCGGCGGATGGGGAATGCCGATGACCTCGTCACCCGCTAGACCCGCCGCACCCGCCGCAGCGCGAGGGTCGTTAGACCGAGCAACCACAATCCCGCCGCTGTCGGCTCGGGCACTACGGAGTAAGTCACCACCAATCGGGCCGGGGAAATCAACCCGCCCGGTTGTTCCCTCGAGCCGAAGCGCCGCCCGCTGCCCCGCGCGGTTTCTAACTGGCTGACCAGGATGAACCCGAAGTTCGACGCCGGGTCCGCCTGCCAGGCCTTCACGTCGTCCACCAGTCCGGTCGTCGATCCCCAACCATAGGGACCGACATTGCTGACCGCCGTGAAGGCGCTCGGCGTCTCCGCGTAATCCACGCCGATCAGGCCGCCCGGATTCGCCCACGACGAGACGCCGAAATGCCGCTGGTTCCAAGTCGCGTTGCCCGGCTGCGCCGCAGACCCCGTCGCATTGCTGCCCGTGCCCTCGCCCCAACTCACGAACAACCGGTGGAGGCTGAAATCCGAATCCACCGGACCGCTGAATTGGTCGGGATCCGGCCTGATGGAGACATGCAGCAAAACTTCCACCCCCGTCACCAAAACTCCCGCCGGGAGCGCCCCCAGATCGAAGCGGAACATCGCCCGCGACCGGGAAAATTTCTGGTTCATCCCGGACACCAGCGAAGTCCCGCCAAGATCCGCATCCGGATTTGCTTCGAATATCGAGGTGTCCGCCACTGCTGCCAGCGTCATCGTCGCTGCGGACAGCTGCCCGCAAAGCGCGGGAAATACAGTCCACCTCACCCAAGTGGAGATCATCTGGCCGCTGGATTGCATGGCTGGAAACTTGGCCGAACTCCCCTGGCTTTCAAGCCGGGAATCAAGCCGCACAAAATAGGATCACACCCTCGAAATCGGGCATTCCCATACCTCGATCCCTGGTTAAAGTCCGTCCAAACCCATGGCTATTCTAACCGACCGTAAGTCCCTTCGTGAGTATGATGTCATAGTTGTCGGCTCCGGCGCGGGCGGCGGCATGATGGCCATGCTGCTTAGCCTGCACGGCGTCAAGGTTCTTATGTTAGAGGCGGGCCGCAACTACGATCCGGTTAAGGAAACGCCGATGTTCAACACGCCCGACCAAGCGCCGTTGCGCGGCAAATCGACACCCGACCGCGGCTTCGGCCACTACGACGCAACCGTCGGCGGCGGCTGGCAGGTGCCCGGCGAGCCTTACGCCGACAAGGAGGGAACCGCTGAGGAATTCTGGTGGTGGCGGCCGCGCATGTTAGGCGGTCGGACCAATCACTGGGGGCGGATTTCCCTGCGCTTCGGCGAATACGATTTCAAACCTAAAACCCGCGACGGGCTCGGCTACGACTGGCCGATTTCCTACGCCGACCTCGCGCCTTATTACGACAAGACCGAGCTGATGGTCGGAATTTACGGCTCTAACGAAAGCATGGAGAACACCCCGGACTCACCCGCCGGAATCCTGCAAACCCCGCCGAAGCCGCGAGCGGGCGAGATGCTAACCAAAAAGCATTGCCGCGGACTCAACATCCCCGTCATCCCGATTCACAGGGCCGTCCTCAGCGAGAAACTCAATGGGCCGGAACGCGCAGCGAAATTATTTCCGGACAATCCGCTCGCCCGCAAGCTGGTGGGCGATGACATGACCGCCCGCCTCGCCTGTTTCTGGGCCACCGACTGCGGCCGCGGCTGCTCAATCCGGGCGAATTTCCAAAGCACCACCGTCCTGCTGCCACCGGCGCTCGCCAGCGGAAATCTGGACATCGTCACCGACGCGATGGTCCGCGAAGTCTTGGTGGATGCCGCGGGCAAGGCGACCGGCGTGCACTACGTGGACAAGTTCACCCGCGTCGATTCCATCGCCCGTGCGAAGGTCGTAATCCTCAGCGCGAGCACCTGCGAGACGGCCCGCATCCTGCTCAATTCCAAAGGTCCCCTGTTTCCTAACGGCCTCGCCAACGGCAGCGGCCAGGTCGGCAAAAACCTGACAGACAGCGTCGGCTCGTCCCTGGTCGGCCACATTCCGGCGATGGAAAGCCTCCCACCCTACAACGAGGACGGTGCCGGCGGCGGCCACGTTTACTCGCCGTGGTGGAACTATCAGACGCAGGAAAAACTCGGTTTCGCCCGCGGCTATCACATCGAGATCGGCGGCGGCCGATCCATGCCCGGCATGGGCTCGCTCGGCATCCTCGACACCACCTCGCGCGGCATTTATGGCAAGAAGCTCAAAGAGGAAGCCCGCCGCTACTACGGGGCCAGCATGGGCTTCGCCGGGCGGGGCGAAATGATCCCTAACGAAAACTGTTATTGCGAGGTCGATCCCAACCGCGTCGATCAATGGGGCATCCCGATCCTGCGGTTCCACTGGAAATGGTCCGACCACGAGATCAACCAGGCGACGCACATGCAGAACACCTTCGCCGACATCATTTCCGCCATGGGCGGCAAGGCGACACCCCGCGCCGGCAAGGAGGCGCTCAACAAACCGGGCGAGATCATCCACGAGGCCGGCACCGCCCGCATGGGCCCGACCGCCGCGGACTCCGTGGTTAATTCTTTCGGCCAGACCTGGGATGTGAAGAACCTTTTTCTAATGGACGCCTCGATCCTGCCATCCAACCCGGACAAGAATCTAACCCTAACCGTGATGGCGCTCGCTTGGCGCTCAGCCGATTACATCCTCGGCGAAATGAAACGCGGCAACATCTGAAAACCCACGCCACCATGCACGACTCCAACATTTCCCGCCGCAGCGTTTTCAAACTGATCGCCGCTGCCAGCGCCGCCAGTGCCATTCACGCCGGTGCCAAGCCGCCGCCGAAGCTTCTAACGCGTGAGTTCAAGAATTTCCTCAGCGATCCGGATTACACCCACCCGTCGATCCCGTGGGAAAAACCGTTGGCCGAATCCGAACTCGCAACACTGGCAGTGCTCGTCGATTTGATCCTGCCCGCGGATGACGAATCACCGGCCGCCTCCGCCATCGGCCTGCCGGATTTTCTCAACGAATGGGTCGGCGCGCCTTATCCGGAAAATCGCGCGGACTACGAAACCATCCGCGGCGGCGTGGCATGGATCAACTCCCACGCCTGGCAGCTCCACGGCAAGCAGTTTGCCGGACTCGCGGTGGCCCACCAGACCGGCATCCTCGACAGCATTTGCGATGCGTCGAAGACACCACCGGAACTAGCCGCGGGCGCGCGGTTTTTCGAGAGGCTCCGCACTCTAACACTCGGTGGCTACTACACTCACCCCGCCACCTGGAGAAGCCTCGGCTACGTCGGCAATGCGCCGATCGCCGGTCCCTACCCAGGCGTCCCGGCCGAAGTGCTGAAAATCCTCGGCCTTGAAAGGGAGATCTAACAATGGAGGACGGGTCTGCAGGTCGCAAACGTTGGCCGCTGTTAGTAGTGGCGCTGCTCTTGCTCGGTGGACTCGGATTTGGACTGTCGCTCGATCCGGCCGGCGCGGCGTTGCAAGGACTCGATCCGATGAAGGTGCGGGTCGGCCTGGGGATTTTCGCCTGCATCGCCTTCCTGTGGCTCACGGAAGCATTGCCGCTGGCGATCACGGCGCTGCTCGTGCCGGTGCTGGCGTGCGCCTTCGGACTGATGGACGTGAAGGCCTCGCTCGCGGGCTTCGCCGATCCGTTGATTTTCCTTTTCTTCGGCGGCTTCGCGATGGCCTCGGCATTGTCGAGCCAGGGGCTTGACCGCTGGCTCGCGAGCCGGATCGTAATTGCGGGAAAAGGAGATTTCCTGCGCGTTTCCTACCTGATGTTCGCCGCCACCGCCGCCATCTCGATGTGGGTCAGCAACACGGCGACCGCCGCGATGATGCTGCCGCTTGCCCTAGGAATTCTGCGACAACTGCCCGAAGGACCGGCGACCTCGCGGAACTCGATCTACCTCCTGCTAGGCGTGGCCTATGCGGCGAGCGTCGGCGGCATTGGCACGGTCGTCGGCACCCCGCCTAACGGCATCGCCGCCGCCAAACTCGGCATCGGATTCGTGGAGTGGATGAAATTCGGCGTGCCTGCGGTGCTCATCCTGATGCCCCTGCTGGTCGTCGTCCTCAAATGGAGATGCAAGCCGCAGTCCCTCGAAATTCCCAAGCTGGAAAAGCTGTCATTCAAGTTCAACCGCGCGCGGGTGACCACCTTGGTGATTTTTGCGATCACCGCGCTGTGCTGGATCCTGAGCGAACCGCTGGCAAAACTGCTCGGTGTCAAGGGATCGTTCGACACGCTGGTCGCCCTCGTCGCAGTTCTCGCACTGGTAAGCACCCGGGTCGTGCGCTGGAAGCAGATCGACCAGGGCACCGACTGGGGCGTGCTGTTATTGTTCGGTGGCGGCATCACCCTCAGCGCGATTGTCGGCCAGACGGGCGCCAGTCTGTTCATGGCGCGGGTCTTCTCGGAAGCGGTCGGCGGCTGGCCCTTGCCGCTGATCATCGGCGCGGTGATCCTCTTCACTATTTTTCTAACCGAGCTGACCAGCAACACCGCCCTGGCCGCCCTGCTGGTCCCGATTTTCTTCTCCATTTCCGGCGAGCTCGGAGTGCTCCCGGAAAAAATCATCCTGCCTCTAACCATCGCCGCCTCCACCGGCTTCATGATGCCGGTCGGCACGCCGCCCAACGCGATCGTCTTCGCCACCGGCAAAATCCCGCAAGGCGAAATGATCCGCGTCGGCTTCGTGTTGAACCTCGTCTTCGTAGTCGCGCTGACGGTGCTGGCGCAGGTTTTGTTCTGAGGGATCGATACTTGAAATCAAACACCTGATTTCGATTCACCATCTTGGAAAAGCCGATCCATCAGTTTGAGGAATTTCAGATACTGCGGCTGCATCTTGCGGAATTCCGGGTAGCTGTAGGCATGTGGACAAAGCAATCTTCCCGTTCCGTCCTCCCACGGATATTCGGCATTCAGGCGATGCAAGTCGCCACCGACGGGGGCGAGTTCCTCAACCATCGTTGCGACCGGCAGCAGGCTCTTAATGTAGGTGGTGAAGCTGGCGGGATTGCGTGAGTATCCCATCGCATGTCTCATCTGGGGCATGTTCGGGAGTTGCCGCAGCAGTGAGACCAGAGCGGCATGGGTCTTTTTCGGAGGTCCGGTGGTGCCAAGACAGGCGTGATACTTCGCCAGTTTTTCCGTGGCCATCTGCAAGTAATGCAAACGATGACACTCGGGAGTATCAGGGGAGCTACTGAGTGATTTGAAGATGGCGTAATCGCTGCACGCTTGCTGGAGAAAGGCCTCTGCCCAGGTCATTTCTCCGCTTCCCCGGTGAGTTCCACCGCCTCATCCCAAGTGCCCCATTCCGTCGGAAGGTTGACGGAGCGGTATTCGTCCTCGCGGATCATGGCCACCCCGCTGAGCGCAGGCATACCGTGCTCGGGCGCTGGGCGGAAAAACACCGGCTCCACCTCGTCTCCGGATGCGGGAAGCATGTCGGTGGAAAGTTCAAGGAGCCGCACTTGCTCCGCATCGGGAAACCAGAAGAAACGGACGATGCTTGAATCCGCAAGCCGGGCTTCCTTCGCGAGGAGGACGGCTTGCTTCTTGATTTCCGGATATTCGAGTGCGGTCATGGTTAGCTTTTCTCGGGAAGACCTAGCACATTGCCGGTCCAGCCACGAATGGTTTTTCCAGATCTCGCCTTCCTCCGTCGGTCTTCCGCTCGCACTTCCGCAAGCCACGGGGCGAAGGAAGGAAACGTCCTTGCTGACCGCGACGCATGAGGAGTCGGGACATTCTTGTCGCGAGGAAAGCGGGAATTGTGGCGACAGGAATGTCGCCACTCCTAATCCTTCGCCGACTCTGGATCGAGCGCGCTGGCTGTCGCAAGGCTCTCCTTCGATTCGCCCCCTCCCCATACCTTTGCCCTTGCCGCTCCCTGCACGGGCGGATTCACTCACCCCGTCCGCCTCGGCGGACGAGGACTTAGAAATCCTCTCACTGAGCGGTCGGCAATGACCGCAACATTGTCGCCAAACCGACCGAAAGGCCGGGGAGGCGGCGGCGCATGTCCAGGCCGTCTCCTACGGGGAACGGCTAAAGGCCGTTGCGGTCAACTCAGTGCGACTTTCTAACTCCCCGTCCACCTGGCAGGACCCGTCCCCTGCCAGGAATGTCCAAATACGATCACCTCACCAAGGACGAGTTAGTCCGCCTGTTGGAAACCCGGGATAGCCGGGACTCCCACTCCCGAGTCTTCGCTGGCTTCATCGCCCGGCTGAACCGCATCACCGCCTGACTCGCCATGCCCACCCTTAATTGGATCGGCAAGGACGCCGTGATCAAACACCACCACCAGGTTCCGTTCCACCTGCTCAAAGACGTGCCGGAGCTCGCTTGCGGCGATCCGGGGAGCGGAAATCTCATTGTGCAGGGAGACAACCTCATCGCCCTCAAGGCGCTTCTCCCGCACTACGCCGGGAAGGTAAAATGCGTCTGTATCGATCCACCTTACAACACCGGCAACGAAGGCTGGGCTTATAACGACAACGTCAACAGCCCCGTCATCCGCGAATGGCTGGGCAAGGTCGTGGGCAAGGAAGGTGAGACACTGGACCGGCATGAGCGTTGGCTGTGCATGATGCACCCGAGGCTCGCACTGCTTCGCCAGTTTCTTACAGATGACGGAGCGATCTTCATTTGCCTGGATGACAATGAAATTGCCAACCTGAGGCATTTGATGAGCGAGTTGTTTGGAGAGAACAATTTTGCAGCTCATCTAGTTTGGCAGAAAAAGTACGCTCCCCAAAATGATGCGCGCTTCTTTTCTCAGATGCATGATCATATCCTCGTCTATGCGCGCAATTCCGCTGCATGGACGCGGAACCTTGTCCCAAGAACCGACAAACAGGACAAGGCCTATAAAAACCCAGATAACGACGAGCGTGGACTTTGGAAAGCCAGCGACCTAACGAGAGCGGAACATCGTGATAGAGACTACTACGGCATCGTCACGCCTGCGGGTAAGACGGTTTTCCCCTCAAAAGGAAGGAGCTGGAGCCGCCCGCCTGCTGAGATTGACCGCTTGCGGGCAGACAATCGGCTGTGGTTCGGGACAAAGGGAGACGCCATTCCCTCACTCAAACGATTTCTGACAGAAGTCAAAGACGGCGTGGTTCCAACTACGATTCTTAGTCGCGAGGACTACGGCGACAATCAAGAGGCCAAACAGGAGCTAAAAGCTATTGGTATGGATACTTTGTTTGCGACTCCTAAGCCAACTCGCCTAATTGAGCGACTCCTGCAAATAGCGACAAATCCAGGGGACATGATTTTGGATAGCTTTGCTGGAAGCGGGACTACTGGGCATGCCGTTCTCAAAATGAATGCCACAAGTCCTGAGCTAGATGCTCGCCGTTTCATTCTCGTTGAACTGGAACCCGATATCGCACGCAACATCACGGACGAGCGAGTCCGCCGCGTTGCCGAAGGCTACACTAATGCCAAAGGCGAAAAAGTTAAGGGCCTCGGCGGAGGCTTCCGCTTCTGCGAACTGGGCGAACCGCTTTTCGACGAAGCCGGGCACATTCGCGAAACGGTGAAATTCTGTGAGCTTGCTCGGCATGTCTATTTCAGCGAGACGGGCGAGCCGCTGCCCCGCGAGCGGGTGCCGAACTCGCCGCTGCTGGGAGTTTGCAGAGGGCTTGGGGTCTATCTGCTTTTCAACGGTATCCTCGGAGACAAGACCTCGAACGGCGGCAACGTGCTGACCCGCAAAACGCTTGCGAAGATTCCACCATTCGACGGGCCGAAGGTGATTTACTGCGCGGGCTGCCTGATCGGGGCCGAGCGGCTGGCGGAAGAGGGAATCACCGTGCGCCAAACTCCTTACGAAATCCGCGTGTCATGATCGTCCTCAAGCCCTATCAGCAACGCGTTCTCGGCTCATTGAGGAGCTTCCTGCGCCTGTGTTCCGCCCGCGAAGTCATCTCCAGCGCGTTTCACCGGGTGCTGACGGACAATGGTTTTCCGGAAACTAACTATTTCCCCGTGAGCGCGGCGGGCCTTGGCTCTTCCATGCCTTACGTCTGCCTGCGCGTGCCCACCGGTGGTGGCAAAACACTGCTGGCCTGCCATGCGGCAGGCATCGCCAAGGCGGATCTGCTGCACGCGGAACAGGCGGTGGTGTTGTGGCTAGTGCCCAGCCAGACGATTCTCAGCCAAACGGCGGACGCGCTGCGGGATCCGAATCACGCCTATCGGCTGGCGTTGCAGACCGCCTGTGTCGGTCCGGTGGAGGTGCTCACCATCGAGGAAGCGCTCAGTCTTTCCCGTGGCGTGGTGGAGGGCGGCACGGTGGTGATCGTGGCCACCATCCAGGCCTTCCGCGCAGAGGACACGACGGGACGCCGGGTCTATGCACAGAATGGAAGTCTGGCGGATCATTTCCTCAATCTACCGCCGCATCGCAGCAACGATCTTTTACCCGGACCCGATTGCAAGCCGGTCCCCTCGCTGGTGAACGTGCTGCGCCTGCGCCGGCCCATCGTGATCGTGGACGAGGCGCACAACGCCCGCACGGAGCTTTCGTTCGGCATGTTAGGCAACGTGATGCCGTCCTGCATCATCGAATTCACCGCCACTCCGGCACGGACGAAGATGCCATCCAACGTACTGCACTACGTTTCCGCCGCGGAACTGAAAGCGGCGGACATGGTGAAACTCCCGCTCAAGGTGGTGACACGTCATCCGAGCCAGAAGGACCAGCTACTAACTGAAGCCCTGACGCTCCGCAGCGACCTCGAACGACTCGCGCTGGCGGAGGCCCAGGCGACCGGCGAATACCTGCGGCCCATCCTGCTGATCCAAGCAGTGCGCGTGGACGATTGCGAAGAACTCCGCAAGCGGCTGACGGAGGATTTCAACATCCCGAAAGAGCAGATCAAGATCGCCACGGGCAAGCTGGACGAACTGCCATCCGCCGATGAGATCAAGTCGCCGAAATGCCCGGTGCGGGTGATCATCACGGTGCAAAAACTGCGCGAGGGCTGGGATTGCCCGTTCGCCTACGTGTTGTGCAGCTTGCGAGAAACGAGATCGGCAACCGCGATCGAGCAGATCGTAGGACGCGTGCTGCGTCTGCCGGGAGCGAAGGCAAAACGGAATCCGGACTTGAACTGTGCGTATGCGTTCTCCGTCTCGGACAACATCCACGAAGTTCTCGCGGAGCTGCGGGATGCGCTGGAAAGCAATGGTTTCACCACGGCGGAAGCAGAACGGATCATCATGCCGGTGGTGTCCGGCACATTGGCGCTCGGCTCGCAGCCGAAAACTATCACACTTGAGCCGGGCAAGGAAATGGATGCCGCAGTCGCCGCCGTGCAGGTGGCGGCGCTGGGAGGGAAAGTGAAGCTGGATGGAAAAACCGGCGCTCTAACCATCATCGTGCCGCTTGATAAGAAAGAAGCGGAGGCCCTCGCAGGCTGCGCCGTGACCCTGGAAGCGCGGGCGAAAATCCATGAAGCGGTGGAAGCCGTGCGGGAGGCGGAACGGGCATTCGGCGGCGGGCAACCGCGCGAGCCATCGCCTTACGAACTGAATCAGGCATTCGTGGTGCCGCTGCTGTGCGTGGAGGAGGAGGGCGAGGTTTTTGTTTTTGAAAGCACCTTCCTGCTGGAACATCCGTGGCAGCTCGGACAAAAGGACGCCGGACTATCAGATTCCTACAATCCTCTCAGCCGTCCCACGGGAAAGGCAGGCATCGTGGATGTGGACGCTGCGAACAAGGTGACGGCGGGCCTGATGGCGATGGAGGAGGGCGAGGACTTCGTCGGCACGCTGCATCAGCAGGTGATGGAGCTGGGCGGCACGGGTGACTGGACGATCGAGGCACTGATCGGATGGCTGGACCGGCGCATCGACCATACCGACATTCCGCCGAGCGAGTCCGCCGTGTTTCTACGGAAAGCGATTCTCGGTTTGATGGCGCGGCATGGGATTCAGGATGTGAGCGCGCTGGCACTCGACCGGCATCGTTTGCGCGAGCAAATCGAGCGGCGGATCCAACTGCATCGCGAAACCGAACGGAAAAGCGCGTTCAAGCAATGGCTGCTGCCGGATTCCTCCCTGACCGTAACGGAAGCGAATACGATCAACTTCGCGACGATGAGCTATGATCCTCTGGAACGCTACGAAGGCGGCTTTCAGTTCAAGAAACACTACTTCGGCCCGAAACCCGGAGATCTGAAAGAGAAGCGGGCGGATGGAAAGCTGACGGAGGAATTCCAGTGCGCCCAATATCTGGACGCGTTGCCGGAGGTGAAATTCTGGGCAAGGAATCTATCACGCCGCCCGACATCGTTCCGACTCCAGACATCAACCGACTGGTTCTATCCGGATTTCATCTGCCTTCTAACTGATGGCCGAGTGCTGGCGGTCGAATACAAGGGCAGCCATCTGGCCGGTAGTGATGACTCCGCCGAGAAACGAGCCGTCGGAGCGGTTT
The DNA here is from genome assembly GCA_031389115.1 of Akkermansiaceae bacterium. Classification (GTDB taxonomy): domain Bacteria; phylum Verrucomicrobiota; class Verrucomicrobiia; order Verrucomicrobiales; family Akkermansiaceae; genus Luteolibacter. Next base: position 1,276 of record JANMSI010000076.1, on the reverse strand, counting down.
GGGAATCCCGGAGCCAAGGGAAATGCCTTTTCATCATGCCGGACGGCAATGATCTCGGGGCGATTGCGAAAAAGAGTTTCAGTTAGTCTGATGGAAAGCTTCAGGTGTTTTTCTTTTTCGAAGGATACACCTGATGCTCGGGATCCCACCAGAGCGCGTGAAAAACACCGGCACGAAGAAAGCCCCACAGGCGCTCCTTGTTGCTCATGCGCAGAGAGAAGAGGTGATCCGCCCATTCCTCCTTTTTCAGTTCGATGAGGCGCTGGCGGGCTTCCCTGGTGATGCCAGCCGCGCCGACGAGGTGACTGCCCGAACCGGACTGGATCTGTGTCCATGACATGGATTCGAATCCAGCAAGACGAATGAGAATCTGACGGACGCCCGCTTCCGCGCATTTCGAAGGACACCAAGGCCCGTCCCAGTCCATGTGGGCAAGCCGCCAAACCGGGTGGGTGTGACCCTCCACCGAAACTCCAATCCTAGGCTCCTCCGCTCGCTTCGGTCGGTTCTCCGGTGCGAATTTCGGAATTTTTTTCGCTTGGGATTTTTTCCCCATGGGCGGGAACTCTCAAAGTGAACCGTAATATTCCGCCATGGCAGCAAGGGTGATTTCCTTTTCGCAACGATCGTCATCGGAAAGCCCCCTGCGGGCATCAAGCCAAGGGTGCTCCTTGTGAGTCAGTTCACTGAGCCAATAGCCGGATTTGTCGCCGTAGAAGGAAAGAACGGAATCGATGGTCTTTTTGGGCTCGCCGGTGATTTTGGAGATATCCCCCGCAGGCCAGGTTTTGACCGAGAATTGCCCCCTGTGTTTGTCATAAAGCGCGCGGACCACGGGCCCGTTCGCCCAAGCCTGGATCTCCGCCTTGAACAAAGGCTTTTCATCCCAGACCAGCGACCACGCCTGGGAGTAGTAAACGAGCTTTTGAAGCTTCATGGCGGACATTTCACCCTGCTTTTTCAGGATGTAAGCCGCGACGTCATGGACGCTGTTGGACACGTGGAAAGTTGGTTGAGGGATGATTAGGAACGAAATCACCAGCAAATTTCCCCTTTCCCTGTTCCACGGCTCTTTTGCTGACGCGGGAACTACTCCTCCGGTTATCAGAAGTTATCAATGTTTTTCGTCACCGCCGGATCTGCAAGGGGCGTGTTGCGCCATAGCAAAATGACACCGGGGGGATTTTTTGATTTCGAGTGGTTGCGCCATAAGTCATGACACCCGGCGTTGTTTGGTTTTGGTTGGGGAGGTTGCTGGGAATGGTTCCGCCGGGGA
>JANMSI010000186.1:0-2972 GCA_031389115.1 Akkermansiaceae bacterium | reverse complement strand
CAGCCGTTCATTTCCCGGCTCACCTCGCAGATGCCCGCGCTGGTGGCGGCGATCGGCATCGCGCTGATCATCATTTCGCGGCAAATCGACATTTCCATCGGCGCGCAATTCAGCATGTGCGCCATCGTCGCCGGCGTCACCGCCGCGTCCGGGTTGCCGCTCGGCGTGGCGATTTTCGCGGCCCTTGGTGCCGGTGCCCTGATGGGCGCGCTCAATGGCGTGCTCGTCGCCTGGCTCGGGCTGCCCAGCATCGTTGTCACGCTGGCGACCATGGTCACCTGGCAGGAAGCCTTGCGGCTCTGGCAGCAAGGCCGGTTGTTGCCGCTTCCCGCGGGCATCCAGTGGTTCGGACTTAGCCAGCCAGCTGGCCAAGCGGTTGTGATTTCGCTCACATTTCTACTCCTGATCAGCGCGGCGTGGGCGATGAGAAATCTATCCGCCGGGCGCTTCGTTTATGCCACAGGCACGGATGCCGAGGCCGCGCGTCTCGCTGGCATCGATCCCAAGCGGACGACCTTCGGCGTCTTCGTCCTGATGGGCATCCTCGCGGGACTCGCCGCTGTTTTCAACATGGTCCAGTCGCCACAGGTCCAGCCGAATGCGGGCGACGGCCTGGACCTCAAGGCAATCGCCGCCGCAGTGGTCGGTGGCGTCGCGATCAGCGGTGGGCGCGGGACGCTGTGGGGAGTATTGTTAGGAATGCTGCTGCTTGCCAACGTGAACCCGGCCCTCACCCATTTCCACCAGCCGCCGTACTGGGAAAAAGCCATCCAAGGGCTTGTGATCCTGCTCGCGGTGGTGGCCGATGGAATCCGCAGCCGTAAAAGCCGCCTCTAACCGCCATGTCACAATCAACATCGCTCAAATCCCTGCTCGCCCGCCACGAGGCCGTGCTGGTGCTGGTGATCATCGTCGAAGTGGTTTTCTTCCAGACGCTGGGAAGAAATTTCCTCGTCGGCCGGAACATTTCCAACGTCTTCCGTCACTCAGTGGAAATCGGCCTGCTGGCCGTCGCGATGACCCCGGTGATCCTGACGGGCGGGATCGATCTATCAGTCGGCTCGATGATGGGCCTGTGCGCCGTGTTGTTCGGCATGATGGTGAACAGCCTGGGCCTCGATCCATGGGTCGCCGGCCTCGCGGCCATCGCTTTCGGAGCGCTCGGTGGTGGCCTCAATGCCGTGCTGATCACGCGCTTGAACCTGCCGCCGTTGATCGTCACGCTCGGCACCTTCTCGCTGTTTCGCGGACTCGCGGAAGCTTTAACGAAGGGCGCGGAATCCTACTCCGGGTTTCCCCAATCGTTCCTCGCTTTGGGAAATTCCAACATCGCCGGACTTCCCGCGCAGATCTGGGTGTTCTTCGCGGTCGCCGCCGGGATCTGGGTGCTGGTGCATCACACGACGTTCGGCCGCTCGTTCCGCGCCATCGGATTTTCGCCGGAAGGCGCGCGTTATGCGGGCATTCCCGTCGCCCGCAACACCAGCCTCGCCTACGTCATCGCCGGTGCCGTCGCGGGTCTGGCGGCGGTGATTCTGGTTTCCCGGTTAGGCGAGGCCCGCGCGAATGCGGGGATCGGTTATGAGTTGTTAGCGATCACTGCGGTCGTCCTTGGTGGAGTCAGCATTTTCGGCGGAAGCGGCACCGTTGGCGGCACTTTGTTAGGCTGGGTTGCGCTCGCCATCTTGAACAACGGCCTCACCCGCATTTCCGATTATCGGATCATGGACCAGCCCGTGGCCAGCGTTGCGCGGGAGCTGTCCGGCCTGCTAACCGGCGTGCTGCTGCTCGCCGCCCTGGCCATCGGCGCCTCGACAAAAACGCTGGCCGTCCGCCGGGCGCGCAAGCAGTCTCTCGCCCAGAAATCAGCCACCTCATGAAAAACAGAACCTTTTTCGCCGCCCTTGCCCTATTGGCCACGCTTCCGTTCACCTCCTGCAGCAAATCGGAATCGAAGAGCAAGCTCACCATCGCTCTGCTGCCCAAGAGTAAGGGCAATCAATATTTCGTCACTTGTGAGAAAGGCGCGCGAACCGCCGCCGCCGAGCTGGGTGCGGAGTTGAAATTCGACGGGCCGATCAATTCGGATCCCGCGAAGCAGAACGAGATCGTCGAAAACTGGATCACCGATGGCGTGGACGTCATTGTTGCCGCCTGCGAGAACAAGGATTCGATTTCCACCGCGCTGAAGAAGGCCCAGTCCGCCGGGATCAAGGTGGTCACTTATGATGCCGACTCGCAGATGGACGCCCGCACGTTTTTCGTCAATCAAGCCACCGCGAAGGGAATCGGTGAGCAGCTCATCGACACCGCCGCCTCTCTAACCGGCAGCGAGGGCGAGTTCGCGATCATCACCGGCACCTTGACTGCCGCGAATCTCAACGAGTGGATCAAACATATCAAGGACCGCCAAGCCGACGCGTATCCCAAGATGAAGCTGGTGGACATCAAGCCGTGCGACGACCAGAAGGACAAGGCCCAGCAGGAAGCCACCAACCTCCTCAGCGCCTATCCGAATTTAAAAGCGATCATCGCCGTGTGCTCCCCTGCGGTTCCCGGAGCTGCCGAAGCGGTGAAGCAGGCGGGCAAAACCGGTGCGGTGAAGGTCCTCGGCCTGGGATTGCCGAGTGAAAACAAAGCCTACGTCAAGGAAGGCGTCACCCAGGCGGTGATTCTTTGGAATGTCGAGGAACTCGGCTACTTGGCCGTCATGGCGGGTGCGGCCGTTGCGAAGGGCGAACTGGTGGCGGGAGCCACGGAGTTTGCCGCAGGCAAGCTCGGCACCAAGAGCGTCGTGGGCGACAACATTATCTTGGGCAAGCCGTTTGTTTTCACGAAGGATAACATCGACAAGTTCGATTTCTAACCGAAGATCCGCTTCCTTGGACTGCGGCAGCCTGCTGCCGCTTGTGAGTCCGCAGCCTGCTGCGGGGAACCGCGCCAGCAGGCTGGCTGCGGAAACGCGGCAGCAG
>JANMSI010000162.1:0-46533 GCA_031389115.1 Akkermansiaceae bacterium | reverse complement strand
CGCCGCCACCCACGCCCGCAAGGCGCGTTCCCTCGATGCCGCCCACCCTGCGATCGCAGACACCCTAGGTTGGATCGAGTGGCAGCTCGGGAACCATCAGGCCGCCCTGCCGCTGCTGACCGAGGCCGCTGGAAAAATGTCGGACAACCCCGGGGTGATCTATCATCTCGGCATGGCCCAATATTCTTTAGGGCAAGTCAGCGAGTCCAGGAAGTCGCTCTCGAAAGCCTTGGAAACCGCTGCGGAATTCCCCGAGAAAGCGGATGCCCAAAAACATCTCGCTCTGCTGGGCGAGGCCGACAAGTGGCCCGCCGCCGATCTGGACGGCTTGCAAAAACGTGCCAGCGACAATCCCAAGGACGTCATGGCGCATCTGCAACTTGCAGATATGCTCGCCCGCAGCGCCCGCCCTCAAGACGCGGCGGATGCTTTTCAAAAAGTCCTCGATCTGAATCCGGCAATTCCCGCCGCTCTGATCGGCCAGGCCCGGCTTTTCGCAGGTCCATTGAAATCCCCGGAGAAAGCGCTTCAAGTTGCTGCCAAAGCCCGCGAAATTGCGCCCAATGATCGCGAGGTGCTTGCCGCATTGGGATTTGTAAAACTCCTCGCGGGTTCGCACGAAGAGGCCTACGGCATGCTCAAGGACGCTTCGGTGAGCTTGGATAAAAATTTCACCGTTCGCTTCGACTTCGCGCGCGCCGCCTACAGTCTCGGCCGGATTGCGGAGGCACGTGCCGCCATGGCACGGGTGGCCGCTTCCGATGACGCTCTTTCCGCAGAAGCCAAGAGTTTTCTGATTCTAACCGATCCGGAAGCCCCTGCGAAAGCGGGAATCGCTCTCACCGTGGAAGAGTCCTTGGCGCAGGATCCCGCAAACGTCCCCGCCCTGATGCTGCGGGGTTCGCTCGAATCCGCCGCGGGAAAGAACCCGGAGGCCACCTACCTGCAAGTTCTCACCCTGCACCCTCAGTTCGATCCTGCCCGCGTGCGGCTTGCCGCGCTTTACCTGGAAGATGCGGCCAAGCTGGATCAGGCCGAGTCCCTGGCCCGCGAGGCCCGTTCCAGCTTGCCGGAGGATCCTGAACTCAGTCGGATCCTGGCGCTCATCAGTTATCGCAAGGGAGATTTCAAATACGCCGCCCAATTGTTTGCCGAACTCGCGATCAAACGGCCACTCGCGCCCGCAGAACTCCTCGCTCTCGGAATGTCGTTCGCCAATTCCAATCAACCTGAAAAGGCCCGGCAGTTTCTCGGGCAAGCCCTCCAGGCCGGACTGTCAGATCAGGATGCGGCGCAGGTCAAGGAGACGCTGGCGAAGCTCGAAACACCCGAGAAGGTGGAATAATTGATCGCCAGAAAGCTGTCCAGGTGCGTGCTTTTTGAAAAAATTCATGACCAACAAGCGCTGATAATAATCAAAAACTTAAAAAATTAGTTGATTGCCTGCTAAACTAAATTAAAGTCTGCGGCGCTATGAAGTCCCCCCACCATTATCTAATCATTTCATCATTCCTTGGCTTTGGTTTTGCCTTCCAAGTGGAAGCCTCCACTGTCACCAACAACGCCGATTCGGGTTCCGGATCGTTACGAAACGCCCTCGCTGCAGCGGTGAATTCAGAGGTTATCACCTTTGCACCCGGACTGGACGGCGCGACCATCACACTCACATCAGGAGCGCTGTCCATCACCGGTCTTCAGCTCACGATTGACGCTTCCGCCCTGCCGAATGGTATTTCCCTCAGCGGAAACACCACCTCGCGGATTCTCTCCATCACGGGATCTTCAGTCGTTTCATTAGTGAACCTCGATCTTATCGACGGCCGGGAAGCGGGCGCCAACGGCGGTGGGGTCTTTGCATTCCAAAGCCAGTTAAACATGAGCGACTGCTCGATTCGTAACTGTTTCAGCAATACAGATGGCGGCGGGCTGTGGGGCAGCGGGATGAGCGGATCGATCCGCCGTTGCAGTTTCGATGGCAACCAAGCTGGCAGCTTTGGAGGAGGAATTTTCATGATCGGCAGCATGTCCGTCACCCTGACGGATTCCCAAATTTCCGGCAACAAGGCAGCATTTGGAGGCGGAATTTTTAACCTTGCGGCCAGCCCCCAGATTACCAACTGCACGATCCAGGGAAATTCGGGTGCCGGGATCCGCAGTGAGTCAAACTCCGACCCGCTCCTGCGGAACAGCATCGTTTGGGGAAACCAAGCCGCCGAAGGGACTGCGGCAGCGATGCAATTGGAAAATTTGGGCGGCTCAAATCCCAATGTCGCGAACTGCCTCATCCAAGGCGCTTCTGGAAGTGCAAGCTTTGCCGACGGTAACGCGGTCACTTGGGGCACCGGCAACCTTGACGGCACATCGGGTTCCGTCGCCCCGGAATTTGTCGTACCCGTGAATCCCGCCGCCGCTCCCACCTCGCTGGCGGACCTTCGACTTTTCACCACTTCATCCGCGATCAATGCCGGCGACAATGCCTCGGTCACTCAACCTCTTGATTTGGCGGGACGGACCAGAATCCAAGGCATCAATGTCGATCTGGGTGCCTTCGAAGGCGGATATGTCTCGTTCTCCCTCCTTCACCCGGCGTTGAGTTCGACTGGCGATTCCAATCAAAACGGGCGCACTAACTTTTTAGATTACGCACTGGGGTTCGACCCCACCGGGACGTCGAATTTCTCGGCCAGCCCGCGCATGGCATCGACCGGCGGAATCCTGACGCTCACTTACTCCCGTCGAAGCAATGGCGTCGATATCGCGAGTGCGGTGGAAACCTCGCCCACCCTTGCCGCCGGAAGTTGGCAGCCAATTGTTCAAAGCGTCCACTACTCGCTGGAATCGGTTTCGTCCGTGGCTGCGGATCGCGAACAGGTTATCCTAACTCTCACCCCGCTGGGCGCGAAAAGATTCTACCGCCAGAAATTGGTTCGCTGAACTGAGTTTGCGCCTACGGAGCGCCGAGTTGAATCGGCGAGTTCACGAGTCAGCCGCCCGAAACATGCTGACCGAAGTGGGCGCTCCTTGCAGGCATTGGCCTCAGGCGAGCATTCCTTCGATGAGCTTTTCCAGCTTCACGATGTCCGCCGAGAAGGCGCGGATGCCGTGGGCGGTTTTCTCGGTGGCCATGGCGTCCTCAATGAGCATGAAACGGAAATCACTCTCGTTGAGGGTGACCTTTTCCTCTCCGCTGGCCGCAGCTTCTTGGAGGGTGAGGCGCGCGGTGATGGGTTCGTCTGAAGCTTGAAGTTCTCCGAGCAAGCCGGGACTGATGGTGAGCAGGTCGCAACCGGCGAGCGCGAGGATTTCGCCCTTATTGCGGAACGACGCGCCCATGACCTCGGTCTTGTATCCGAACTTTTTGTAGTAGTTGTAGATGGCGCGAACGGAAATGACGCCCGGATCCTCGTCGCCCTGGAAGTCCTTGCCGGTTTCCTTTTTGTGCCAGTCGAGGATGCGGCCGACGAAGGGCGAGATGAGTTGCACCCCGGCTTCGGCACAGGCGACGGCTTGGGCGAAGGAGAATAGGAGCGTTAGATTGCAGTGGATGCCCTCCTTGGCGAGCGCCTCCGCGGCCTTGATGCCTTCCCAGGTGGAGGCGATTTTGATCAGAATGCGCTCGCGGGAATGGCCCTCCGCCTCGTAGGCGGCGATGAGCGTGTGCGCCTTGGCGATGGTCGCCGCAGTGTCGAACGACAGCCGCGCATCGACTTCCGTGGAGACGCGACCGGGGACGATTTTCAAGATCTCCAGCCCGAAGAGAATCAGGATGCGGTCGAGGATCGCGTCCGTTAGCGCCGCGCCGGTGAGCCCGCCTTTTTTGACCTCGGCGACGGCCTGCTCGACGAGGTGGAGGTATTCCGGCTTGCCGGCGGCTTGCAGAATCAGCGACGGATTGGTCGTCGCGTCCTGCGGTTTGTAAGTTTTCATCGACTCGAAATCCCCGGTATCGGCGACGACGGTGGTGAGCTGCTTCAATTGATCGAGTTGATTCATAAGGCGCTTGGATTAATCGTGAACCGGTGGCATGGGAAGGTGAAAAGCCCGCCCACCGCCCGTCTGGCATGAAACTTACTTCAGCCAGTGATGAAACCTTTGAAACGTGAATGCGCCGACGACCGCGCCGAGGACATCCGCCATCAAATCGTAGGGATCGTTTCCGCTACGGCCCGGCGTGAAGCTTTGGTGCCACTCATCCAGCACGCCGATGGAACTGAGCAGGACGATCGTGAACGCAAGGATGACCGGCCACTTGGGGCGGTCGGGTTTCAGTCGGAAAAGGTATGCGCAGAACATTCCGCTGCCGCCGAAGAAGTAGCCAAAATGCGCCAATTTGTCGTTCTGATCGCTGGGTGGGGCGAAGGTGTCACGCCCCGAGGAAGCGGACATCACCCACAGGACGGCGAACCAGACCAGGAAACCGGCGAGCCAAAAGCGCGGATCCCGTGGCAACCGGGCCATCCTCAGAGCTTGCGCATTTCATCCTCAAGCCGCTCGGCCAGCCACTGCTTCATCATCGACTGGTAGTTGAGGAAACGGGAGCGGGCGATGCGCTTGATCCGGGACAGCATCCGTGGATCGAAGCGGAGGGTGATGGTGGTGGACTCGCGAGAGTCCGCCTCGTGGACGGAAGCGGCCATCAGCCGGCCGTCCAGTTCGTGAGCCTCCCAATAGCGGGCTTCCGCAGCCTCATCGGCAAAGTCGGGGATTTCGTTCCAGCGGGTGATGTTGTTCATGATCGGAGAAGAGGATGGATCAGCGGAATTCCGCGTATTTGCGATCGTAGAACTTCTGCTCGGCATCGGCCATTTCCCGGGCCGCGACGACGCGGGTGATTTTCCCATCGGTCCAGAACGAGAAAAACAGATAGCGGTCCGCCACCGTGCGACCCAGCGCGTAGTAGCGCGAGGCACCGTCTGCCCGCTCGTTGTCGGGCAGAAATCGGACGGAAAAAGGATCCTCGAAAGCTTCCTCAAGCTCACGGGGTTTGATATTGCGGAGGTCGAATTGAACGTCGAGAAGGTCGAGTTCCATGGCGGGATTCTGTGGATGGGTGTGGAAAGTGCAACAACGAGTTTGGCCAAGTCAGAGCGTGTGACCCATGCGGGTCCGCTTCGTTTCGAGGTATTTCTCATTGTGCGGATTCGAGGGCAGACTGAGCGGCAATTGCTCGACGATTTCCAAGCCGTAGCCTTCAAGACCCACCACTTTTTTCGGGTTGTTGGTGAGGAGGCGCATCTGACGGACGCCGAGGTCATAGAGAATTTGCGCACCCATGCCGTAGTCGCGGAGGTCCGAGCCGAAGCCGAGCTTCTCGTTGGCTTCGATGGTATCGAGGCCTTCCTCTTGCAATTTGTAGGCATGGATTTTAGCCGGCAGACCAATTCCGCGGCCTTCCTGGCGGAGGTAGAGCAGCACGCCGCCTTCTGTGGAAATCCGCTCCAGCGCGGCCTCGAGTTGGCCGCCGCAGTCGCAACGTTTTGAATGAAAAACGTCGCCGGTCAGGCACTCGGAATGGACGCGGACGAGCGTGGACTTTTCGGGATCGATCGTACCCTTGCTAAGCGCGAGGTGATGGCTGCCATCGGTCGGGATGCGGTAGAGATGGCAGTCGAACTCGCCGAAATCAGTCGGCATTTTCACCGTTTGCTCGCGATACACCAACTTCTCCGAGCGGCGGCGGTATTCGATGAGTTGGGCGATCGTGCATGCCTTGAGGCCGTGGCGGAGCTGATAGTCGCCGAGCTGACCGACGCGGGCCATCGTGCCGTCGTCATTCATGATTTCACAAATCACCGCCGCACTGGGCAGGCCGGCGAGGCGGGCCAGATCGAGTGACGCCTCGGTATGACCGGTCCGCCGCAGGACTCCGTCCTTCACCGCGCGCAGCGGGAAAACATGGCCGGGGTGCACGAACGCGTCCGCCTTGGCCCCGGGATCCGCCAGCAGCCGGATGGTCAGGGCGCGGTCCGCGGCGGAAATTCCGGTGCTGATGCCCTGCGCCGCATCCACGCTCACGGTGAACGCGGTTTTATGGCCCTCGCGATTGCGGCGGGTCATTTGTGGGAGTTCGAGTTCCTCCGCCCGCTCGACGGTGAGCGGCGCGCAGATCAAGCCGCGGGCATGGACGGCCATAAAGTTCACCATTTCCGGCGTGCAGAGCGATGCCGCGCCCGCAAGGTCCGCTTCATTTTCACGGGAGGGATCATCCGCGATAATGACGAGCCGGCCGGTGGCAAATTCTGCGATGATTTCCGGGATCGGACTGAAAACGAGAGGCGATTCTGACATGAGGTTCTAGTTCAGCGACGGATCGTCCGGGGCCTCGGCGAGGATACGGTGCAGCGGCGAAAGGTGCCGCAGCAGCTCGGCCCACAAACTTCGATCATGCTCCTGGCCGAGCAAATCCTGCTGGGGCCGGGCGGCGATCCACGAGCTGCGGCGAAGTTCGTTCTCCAGTTGGCCCGCCGTCCAGCCCGAGTAGCCGACGAAGGCGCGGACGATCCGCCCGGGTCTGCGAGCGTGGGTCACGGCATCTTCTGCGGAAATCCGGATCGCCCAGCGCAGACCTTGCTTTTTGCTCCACCAAAACGACGAAAAGGTGAGCTGATCCGGCGCCACCGGTCCGCCGTTGTGGACCGCAAGCTGCCGCAGCGGGGCGAAATCCTCGCCCTGCAAGAGATCGCTCACCGTTTTGCCGGTGGGGTGATTCAGGATCAGCCCGAACGCGCCGTCGTTGGCACTGTGCTCCGCGAGCAGAATCACCGAGCGGTAGAACGTGCCATCGCGCAGCGACGGATCGGCCAGCAGCAATTGGCCTTGAAGCTGCATCGGGAGATCGAAATTGGACGGATCAGCGGCCACGGCGAAATGCTAGTGCCAGTGCCTCCGTTCGCCAACCGCGGATTGCAGGATATTTCCCGGACCTCACTTTTCGTGAACCGCGTCGTAGCAACCGGTGACGAAGCGCGGCGCTGCCGAGTCGGTCATAAATCGCCCGGAAGCCCGGATCGCCGGAGCGGGTCCGACTGCCGCCAACGTCGCCGGAGTCGTGGTGCGCAACTGGTAAAACGCCCGCAGGACCGGCGGTGCGGGGTCCGTCCACGACTGGACCAGTCCGGTTCCGGCGATGGTGCTGCTGCCGCCCGGGAACGACTGGAGGTTGGTGCTCCGCTCGACCCGGTAGTCCAGAAACGACGAGGATTTCCACGTGAAAGCGACATTCGTCGGCTTCAGCGACGAAGCTGTCAGCACCAGTGGCGGGCGGATTTGCCAGCCGGTATCGATCAGGCCCGCCAGATCGAGATCGCTGGCGACATCCAGGTTCACGTTATCGTCGGTGCTGCTGGGAAGCATCAGGACCGGCCGGACATTACCATGCGCCATCCCGAACGAACCGAACGCCGGGCTGGTCAAGGTGCCGCTGAAATGGCCACCACTGGGCGATTGGACGGCCGGCGCGAAACCCTTCGAGCGCAAGGCGGCAGGACCGGTGAATGTGGTGCCGGAAATCCTGTTCTGCCAGGAATCCGCCGTGCCGATCCCGAGCACATGACCCATCTCGTGGAGAGCCACAGAGACGAAATTGAATCCCGGGAGATTCTGCGTCTGCGAGAAATTCCAGGTGCTGTCCGCATCGAACGTGATCGAGCCGCCCCACGGCGAATGATCGGTTTTCATCGACTCCGGCAGGGTCGCTCCGACGCTGCCGCGGCCCCTGAGGCGATCAAACCACGGTTGGAATCCGGAGGCGCTTAAACCACCGGGACCGCCCACGCCGAGCGTGCTGCCAGAAAGAATCCGCGATCCCACATAGACGATCATGGTGTTCTCCGCCACGACCAGATTGGCGATGGTCTGCGTCCCTCCGGTGGCCGGATGGGTGAGATTGGCGGTCCAGGAAGCGCTGGGGAAATCCGCCGCATCGATGCGCAGGAGATTGTCCTGGATGAGATCTCCGAAAAATTTCGCAACTCCCTCAATCGCTGCCTTCCGCTCCGGGGTGCTGAAGAAATTCCCGGTGTCGTAGGTGTAGTCGATCTTGATGGTGAGCGCCGCGAGCGGCTGGGTGGCGATGAGGAAAAGTGGTAACAAGAATTTCATGTTGCTGAATTTCGGTAAAATGACGGTGTGCGGAAGCACCGGATGATTCGACCCCCCGCGCCGGACTGTCAACCCCTCCATGCGTGGCTGCCGCGTCTCGCGGCAGGCCGTGATCGGGGCGTCTCGCCTCGATACTCCAATCCCTCCGACATTGACGCCCCCAGCTCCCGTCGTTAGGAACGGTCATGTGGTTCAAAAGCACGGCCGTCCTCGTCGTAGCGACCTTGCTGGGCGGGCTCATCGGATGGAGTTTCTCCGCCAGAAATTCTCCCGCACCGCCGCCCATCCCGCGCCCCGCGCCAGTGCAGCCAACACCCCGGCCCACATGGACGACCGGAGATTTCCTCGCCTCCGCCCGCAAGCAGTCCCTGCAAGCGAAGCAGCCGGGCTTCAACCCGCTTGCCGAAAAATTGGCCGACTGGACGGACGAGGAAATCATCGCTGCGCTAAACGCCAGCCTCCACGACCCCGACTTCGCTCTGCCGTCCGGGGCCGCGAGCGGACTCGATGGCTTGCTGCTGGGCGAATGGATGCAGCGCGATTTAGACGCCGCCATCGCGTGGTTCGACCGTCTGGAGTCCGTCTCCACGAAAAGCCGACTGGCCTCCGCCCTCAGCTATCGGTGGCCGGCGGATAAGTCAGAGCAGGGTCTCGCCTTCGTTCTCGCCAACCGCGTCCTCTTCCCTGAAACCACCGCCTGGTCCATTCTCACCAAAGTCTTGGAGGGCCGCGCCAAACAAGGCCCGGCCGCTGTCGAGAATTTCCTGCGAACCCTGCGGGAGGAAAAAATCGAATTCAGCTCGGAAGCACCAGGCCATTTCCCGGATCATTTCGATTTCGCCACCTTGGCCAATGGCGACGAATTCCAGCAGCTTTGGGAATCCGGCGATGCCAAGCCACTCATCCTCGCCTGGCATTCCCAGAACCGCGACCAAGCCTTCGACTGGCTGGTGGAAAACCACGGTGTGAAGTCCCTCGCCGCCATCGCCTCACTGGCGGATGGCGACGTGCTCGGAAATGCGAAATGGCTGGGCGGCAAGGTCGAAGCCCTCGATGCCAAGCAGCGCGGCGAATTTCTCGAAGAAATGCGAGAAACTTGGACGGTGCATCCCACGAACCTCGTCGCCTTCGCGGAAGGCATCGCCGATCCCGGCGTGCTGGCAGAAGCCCGTTTGCTCGGCGTGCAGAGCGTCTTCGCCGGGCAGACCCACCAGATGATGCCGCTTCTCGAATCCATCGAGGATCCAGCGGAGCGAATTGCGATTCTTGAGAACGCCCGACCGTCCGCCCTGTTCTCCCGCTATCCCGATTACCGCAGGTTCGATGTCTCGAACGAATCCTTCCTCCGGCGAAAACTCGCTGAGTGGCACGCCAGCGACGCGCGAATCGAGTCCATCATTTCCCGCTTCAAACCATGAAATTTTTCCTTCTCGCTCTCGCCGGTCTGTGCGCCGGGATATTCGCCGGCCACCAGATGGCCGGCAAAAACCAAGTCGGTCAGCCAACCGATGAGATTCAAAAATCCAAACGTCATGCCGCCGCTCCTCGGACACCAGGCACGGTGCCGGTCGAGAAGCATGACCTCGCTTCGCTCCTACGCTGGCGACTCGATCGCGCCTCAGGCGGCCCCGAGATCACCGGTCAAATCGAGCGCATGAGCAGTTCCGCCATCCGCGATTTCATGACTGAACTCGTCGCGGTCCAACAGCAAAACGCCGCGAACCAGCAAACGGACATCCGCGAAGTCCTTCAAGCCGCCGCCAAAGAACTCTTCCATCGTGAAGGCGAGCAAGCCGTGCAATGGGCCAACAGTCTCGATCCCCCGGCGCTGCGGCTCGTCGTCCTCACTCGACTGATCGCCGCCGCCGCTTACGAGTCTCCGGAAGTCGCCAAGCCATGGATCGCCCGCTCCAACGAAGAATTCGGCAAAGGCTGGGGAGCTCCCGAGTTTCCCTTCGCCCTGATCCGGGGTGCCACCGGTCGGGGCGCGGAAGACCTGATCCGTCTGAGGGAGCTTTATGGAGAAGAATTGGCGCGATTGCACCAGTTCCCCAACGGCCCGTTCGCCGACGGGTTCGATTTCCAGCTCCTGATCACCAAGCTGCCCTTCGAGTCCGGACTCCAGCGCGCAGTGGAGTACTGGGTTGCCAAGGACAAGGAGGCAGCCTGGTCCACCGTTCAGGAAAAAATCCGGACCGACGGGAATTTGGCCGCCCATTACTTCGGATCCGTCTTCACCGGCATCGCCGCAGTCGAGGGCGACCGAAACGCCGCGAAATGGGTCGCATCCAAGCTCGACGACATTCCTCCCGAACTCCGCGACCGCGCCGTCTCGTCGCTGCTCACAGGCCAGCTCACCCAGAATTCCGCCCACGCCGCAATCATGGCTGAGTTTCCCCGCGAGTCGGATCGTGTCGCTCTTGCCGCCAGCCTCGTTTCCATTTCCGGAAACAAGGAGGCTGCGATCGGTGCCCTGCAAACGCTCGGCTCCGAATCCTTGCAAGTCCAAGCGCTGGTCAGCTCCGCGAAGGCTTACAGCCGCGCCGCGTCGGATACCGGAAGCGGATATTCCAAGCAAATCCTCGAGCATTTTTCCACCACCATGGACCGGCTCCACCTCTCCCCAGCCTCGCGGGAGGCCGTCAATGCAGTTTTACAGACTCCCCAGGATCCTTATCCACCATAGCATCTCACCCCGGCTCTTTCGTGCGCCGGAATTCGGAGGCGGATGGAAGCCGCCGTCATGGTTTAGGAATCAAGCGAGGGCGTGGGTTCAGATTTGGACGGTGGAGACATTCTTGTGGCCCATGAGTTCCTGGATGCGGGATTGCGCCTGGGGGGAAATTTGCAGAAGACTGTTCACGTTGAGTGATTACCAAGGGATGACGGCCTATTTATTCAGTTGTGACAATGCGACCTGCGCGGTGCCGGAGGCCTACCGGGAGATTTTCCGCGGCTCCGAGGAGATCGTGGGATCGACGGAAGGTTGGGAGCCGGGCGCTTTGAATTTGGCTCAGGGCTTTGCGATGAAATTCCGCACTCCGCTGGTGCATGGCGATGTCACCCGGCTGTTGATCGACCTCCAAAAAGACGGCGAGGCACGGTGGAGCCGGTTTTCGCTAAAACTTCCCGAACCGACACGGGTGAAAGTGGCGGATCGGCACGAACGGCCTTACCGGCTTACGCTCAATCAACGGATCGCCGAGGATTTGCGCCGCCACGAGGCGCTGCTGCATGTGATGATCCACACCGACTTGGGGACGGACGGGCAGGTCATGCTGGAAACGCCGCCCGGTGCGGAGCTGGCGGAGAAATTCGCAAGCGCCTGGCGGGCGCGGCTGGCGGCGGCGGATGTCGATGTGCGGCAGGTGAGGGAAGTGCAGCCGAGCGCTTTGGCGGGTGTTCTAACGAACAACTACCCGGTGTCGCGCTATGCGCAATTGAAGTTGTCCGTCTCGCAGACGTTTTTCCTGGAGGGCCGGCCGTGGCGCTGGGAAACCATCAAAAAATTCCTGCTGGACTCCCTCGCCGAGGTGGGGAGCGAGGTGACGGTCAGCGCCCCAGAATCCCCTTAGACTGATCCATGCTGAGTGAGCGCTGCTCGCGGTAGTCGATGACGTCGGGCTGTTGGAAGCCCTTCCGCTGATTTTCGATGAGCGTATTGGACCCCGTCACAATCGGCGTGGCTCCGGCCTCGCGGGCGGCGTTGGTGGCGTAGTCGCCAGTCTTATAATTGCCGGGGATTCTCGCTTGGGAACCCGCTTCCCGGGCTCCTTTCCCTTGGAGGGCCGAGGGCGTCTTGAAGCGGCTGCCGTCGGTGTTTCCGGCGTAGGCCTTGGGGACGTATTCCTTGTTGCCCCACCATGATTTTTTCGCGTAATCGCCGGTTTTGTATTCCTGTTTTTTGAAACTCTTCCCCGCGTAGTTCGATTGGCCCTTGCTCTCGAACTCGCTGCGGCGGTCGATCTTCGGAACCCAGTTGCCCTTGTCGTCCTGCTTGTAGCCGTTGCTCTCATTCATCCGCTCGCTCAGCTTTTTGCGCGCGGGGGCGGGGGTCGCCGTGGTCGTAGCCTTGTCCTTGTCCGCTGCGCACGCAGCGAGCAGCAAGGGGAGCAGGGCGATTAAGCATTGGATTTTCACTGTTGGGCGAGGCGTTGTTCGAGCTTGGAATCCGGGATGGCTCCGCGTTCGAGGGCTTGGTGGTAGTAGGCTTTGGCCTCGTCGTAGCGCTTCGCCCGCGAGCATAAAACGGCTAACTGGTAGTAGGGCTCGCTGGGCAGCGGGTCGGCGGAAATGGCGGCCTTGTATTCGGACTCGGCCTCCTTCATCCGGCCGAGCCGCTCGTGAATAGCAGCAAGCATGTAATGGCTTTTCGCATCGTCCGGCGCAAGCGCGACCGCCTGTTTGAAGTTCAGTTCCGCGGCGGGCAGATCGCCTAGCAGATAGAACGAGTAACCTAACATCCGGTGCGCGTAGGGATTGTTTGCGTCCAGCTCGACCGCGCGGCGGAAGGAATCGACGGCGGCGGTCGGGTCGTCAAGCTTGAGGGAAACGACGCCAAGCTTGCACAGCGCCGGGATGTGTCCGGGGTGCTGCTCGACGATCATTTGAAAAAGCTCGCGCGTCGGCAGGTAGCGCCCGGCGGCGAAGGATTTCTCGGCGGTGCGCTCGAAGACCTTGATGTCCCGGTTGAGTTCGTTGGTGTTCCGACCCACCGTCGCCCGGTCCTGCGCGAAGGGGGAAACGAATTCGCCATCGACTTCCTTGTTGGCAAGCAGGCGCTGCTCTTCGGGTGAAAGCTGGATTTCCTGACCGTCGAAAAGCTTGATGGCCTGGGCGATGCGTTCGTCCTTGGAACCCATTTCCTTGACCGCCTCGATCAGAAGATCGCGGGCTTGGCGGCGGCGTTCCTGAACCCGGAGCTGGCGTTGAATGATGTCGCGCAGCACACCGACCTCTTCCGGGTTCGCGGCACCTTTGCCGTCTGCCAGCGAGCGCTCTTCGCCCTTGAGGCGTTTTTCCAAATCCTCGAGACGCTTGTCCTGCTCGCGTTTTTCCTGATGGAGTTTGTTGATCCGGGATTTGGCGATGGCGAGGTCGCGCAGGGCATCGGTGTATTCGTCCTTGGCGCTGTTGTTGTCCAGATTGAGGCGATCGACCTTTTCGTTGGCCTCGCGGAGATTTTTGGCAAGCCCCATGTTCTGTTGGATGAGTTCCTGGATCCGGCCGTCCTCGTTGAGTTTGAGCAGCGCGCTCATTTGATCGCGTTCGACAAGCAGTGAATCCCGCTCGGTGCGGAGCTGCGCAAAGGCGTCGCGGCTCTCCTGGAGCTGATCCACGAGTCCGCCGATGCGCTCATGGGCCTTGCCGAGCTCGGTATTTTTTTGCGCGAGTTCCTTTTCCAGCGCTTGGAGGTTGGTGCGTTGGCCGGCGACGACCGAGTTGGCCACATTGCGCTCGACCTTGAGATCGCGGTCGAGGTCGGCATACTTTTGCTGCATGACGGTTAGATCCGCCTGCAGAATGGCGATTTTCGAAAGCGCTTCGGTATGAGAGCTGCGGCTCTGGTTGAGCGCCATCGCCATGGCTTCGCGTTCCTGTTCGAGTCCGGCGATGCGCTGGTTGAGCGCCTTCATTTCGGACTCGACCGGACTGGCGGCGAGCCGCGCCCGCAGCGCCTGCACGTTGTTTTCCGCTCCGCGGAGCTGGGCCTCGGCGGCATCGCGCTGGCGGGCAAGGTCGCGGGCGCGGGATTCGTTGCGGGACGATTCCGCATCGTTTGAGCCGGTGCTTTTTGCGAGTTCGCGGAGCCGTTTCACTTCCGCTTCGGCATCCGCCAACCGGCGGGATTCGATGGGATTGACTTCCAGAATTCCCGGGGTGAGCGGCGCCACGCCCTCCGCCGGATCGACCAAAGCGCCGGAGCTTTTGACGCCACCTTCCAGCTCCGCCATGGCGATCTGGTTCTTCTGGCGCTGCTCCTCGGCTTTGGGATGGATGCGGACTTCGGCCTCGGCATTGATGGCAACGCGGGCCCCGACCATCTCGGGCTTCCAAGTCGGGTAATAGCGGCGCACGGCTTCCACCAGCTCGCGGGCTTTCTTTAGTTTGGCGGCGGCTTCCACGAAGTTCCCGCTCGCTTCGAGCTGTTCTGCGGAGCGGGTCAGCAGGTGGCCTTGGAAATAGACATCGGACGGATCGAACTGTGCGGGCGCGAGCGGCGGGGGAGTCTGGGCGTCCAGCGGCGCGGCTAACAAGAAAACCGAACCCGCGATGCGGGCTGCCGGGATGCGCAGGGTTTTTGCAATCCGCTCGAACATAGGGCGGGGAACCTAGCCACGCGTTGGCGACGCGGCAAGCGGGATTCCCCGGCCAATCCACGGCGCAGGTCGCCCCCGCCGCAGTCTGTCGATCCCAAATCCGGATTTAACCGTAGGAGCGCCGGCCTCGTCAAAATCTTCCTCGTTTCTTCACCTCGCGGTTCGATGTTCGATCAACAAGGAGGCTCCGTTGTAAGCGCTCATCATCATTTCGTGGCCGCGCGGATCATCGCGAAATGACGGTCCCGTTCCAGCGATTTCATCCCGTGGCGTGTCGCGCCGGCGAAGACTAGATCATCGCCGAAATGCCCTTACTCCACCGTTAAGCTGCCGACCTTGCTCTGCACTCCGTTCGAGACCAGCAGCAGCGCGATGTAGTGGAAAAGCTGCGGTATCGTCTGCTTGTAGTCGCGGAGGTTTTGGAAAAAAACCTCGCGCCCGTTCACGCCCGGCTTCTTCAGCTCGATCAGCACCAGCGGCAGGCCGTTCACGAAGCCCACCCCATCCGGCCGCTTCAGATACAGCTCGCCCGCCACCCAGAACTGCGAGCCCAGCAGGAAATCATTGTTCCAACAGCTCCATCCCGTGGCGGCGGGCGCAAGCGGAGACCAACACATCGCCGAAGGGCACATTCACCCCGGATCGCAAGCAGGCGCGCGCCACCGCCGCGGATTCGGTCCAGCAGGCATCATCGAATTCCAACCACAGGCTTTCCTCCCGCCACCCCTTCAGATTTTCCTCCTCACGGCGTCCTTTCGCTCCCTGATGAAGTTACAGCCATACCGGCCATGTCATCGCCGTGCTTCCGGCGCGCAGTGGCGTCATCGGCAACTCAGACAAAACCAGCTCCTTCGCCTATCACGCGAGAGGGTTGGTTTACAAGTGGCTCAACCGGCGCAGCCAGCGCAAAAGCTTCAAGTCCGCTGCATTTGCGGAGGCTGGGGAACGCTGGGACATGCCGACGCCACGAGTCATCGAGAAACCCATTCCGTATCGCCCTCGACAGAGCCAGCAGCAACCCGTAGGAAATGTCCAACCCATCAGAATCCAGTCATGATCGAAGTTCCACATGCGCGCATCCCTGAGGAACCCGGTGCGGTAATTCCGCACGCCGGGATCTGCGAGGGGGGCGTCGGGCAACCGGCGTCCCTACCTTAATCTACAAGAAATTAACTGATGCCTGCACCACAAACACCTAAAGTTGGGAGCGACACATTCGTGATTAACGGCAATATCGAGGTATGTTTGATCCGCAGGTCAGATAACGGACTTTGGGCGTTGCCGGGCGGATATCAGGATCTTGGGGAGACGCCAGCCGAATGTGCAAAGCGAGAGTTCTACGAAGAGACCGGATATGAAGTCCGCGTTACTAGGTTGCTCGGTGTCTTCAGTTCGCTGCGTTATCCCGCACGAACCAATGTTAATCGGAGTGGTGAGGTAACGCACATTCTATTCTACGGCGAGATAGTTGGCGGACAGTCTCATTCATCTGATGAGACTTTAGATGCAGGCTGGTTCCGAGAAGACGATCTACCTTCTCTCTCCGATGGTCATCTTTCCCGAGTATAGCTCGGATTCTGTCGATTCAATAATTCATCTACCGACGTACACTTCGAATAATAACAACCGCAGAACAAGCCGGCGCATCCGACGGCGATAAGCAGCCTTGTTGAATTCGGGCATCCCGCGCGCCGCGGGATGGCCTAAAACGTTAGCCCAAGAAATCACACACAACGATGGACAATCTAGAAACCACCAAGAAACTTGACCGTATCGCATTTCTACTTGCCGCCAACCTTCTCGTGATGGCAATCGGCGCTGGAGGTCTTGTCGTAGGACTTCTACCTAGGTTGGAACGTGTCGCCGCCACCACTGAGCGTGTAGAACAGCGATTCCAAGCATTCGCGGACGAGGTGCAGCCTGTGGTATCAGCTGGAGCAGGCAAAGCGATTGAGTCCATCAAGAAGATCGATGCTGACCGCCTTTCAAAAACTGCTACTGAACGATCCGACGAGCTTATTGGCGCTGCATCCGATAGAGCCAAGCGCTACTTAGGCCGTGATAAGAAGGAAGAATCTGAAGAGCCAGCGCCCTCAAGCAATCCAAACTAAAGAGGCTAACAAGCCACGGATGGCAACCCCACTAGCCCCTCTGTTCTGGATGCTTCCACCTAATTTTAACGTCAATCCCGCGTTCAACGCTGGCTCTCGCTAGTGGGGTTGCCATCACTTTTTTGACGTTAGCCAGATATAACTCAATCCCCGAGCACTTTTGACCGATTCATGCCGAGAACCCAGTTACAGCTTTCAGACGGAGCCATATTATCAATTGGTATTGTTTCCTGTGACGATCAGATTCATCAAGCAGTGTATCTGAGCTACACGCCTTGTGATTCCATGACGCCCACCATGCAACTAGAGCTTCCTCCGAAGGCGGTGGACGTTATCATTGGGCAGTTGCAAGAACACGCTAACCATGCTCGTTTTGTCAACGGAGAGCATCTGTTGGAGTATCCCGCACCGCACCCGGCTCAGCCATCTAGCAGTTCCCGAAAGTCTCCCAAGGTCCAACGAAGCAAGACGAAGGAGGCCAATCGGATCCCCGGGAGTAGTTAACTCCCGGGTCCCACACCACCCTGCGTACGGCTCCGTCGATAGGGTCGTCGATACCGGTCCCGGTAAACGAGCAATCGTGCTTCTTTCACTTGTTCGTCCTGTCGGGGAAAAGCGGCTGATCGCGCGAAATCTGCGTTTTTCCACCAGTCCTTCTACCCGGTGCCGCGTGTGCGACAATCGCGCTAACGAAAAGATATGGGCGCCATTCGTGAGCGGGTTCATCGACAGTGGTAACTGAAAGTGGTGGGCAGCGGTGTGGGGCGCACCCGTAAAGGGGGGCAAACATTTTTGTCCGCCGGGACGATGGGGAAAGAAAGAGCGGACAAGAATGTCCACTCCCTCATTTTGCCCCTTTCAACGGCCTCCGCGCCTGCCCCTCCGCTTGACCGTGGCGGGATTCTCAGGAGACTTGGGGCCATGGAACCTTCCACTTATCGAAGCAAAGCCGGAGAGGTTCTGATCCGGCGGGTCGAGCCCGAGGATTTTCCGCGCCTGATCGAACTCAACAGCAAGGCGTTTCCGTTGTTAGGCGAGGAGAACGTGGTGTGGAGCGTGCGGCAATTGAGCAACCACTTGAAGGTGTTCCCGGCCGGGCAGCTCGTCGCGGTGCTGGATGGGCGAATCGTGGGCGCGGTTTCCTCGCTGATCATCAAGGCGGACCGGGATCCTTATCGGCCGCATACCTATGCCGGCATCACGGACGGCGGCTATTTCCACAACCACGAATCCAATGGCGACACGCTCTACGGCGCGGACGTTTACGTCGATCCGGACAACCAGGGCAAGGGCATCGGCGCGGCGCTTTATGAGGCGCGCCGCGTGCTGTGCCGCCAGCTCAATTTGCGCCGGATTCTCGCTGGCGGCAGGATGTCCGGCTATGCCGAGACTGCGGCGGAACTCACACCCGAGGAGTATGTCCAGAAGGTGAAGGACGGGGAGTTGCGCGACCGTGTGTTGAGCTTTCAATTGCGGGAAGGCTTCGTGGTCCGTGGCATTCTGCGCAACTACATCACCGATCCTGTTAGCCTGAACCACGCGACGCTGATCGAGTGGCTCAACCCGGACTATGTGGAAACCGAACCGTCATCGAAAGTCCGCATCGCCTGCGTGCAATACCAAGTGCGCAAGATCGACAGCTTCGCGGACTTCGCCATGCAGGTGGAATACTTCGTGGAAACGGCGGCGGATTATCATTCGGATTTCGTGCTGTTTCCCGAGTTCTTCACGGTGCAGCTCCTGTCTTTCATCGAACCGCTGACGTCGATCCAAGGCATCCGCCGGCTTTCCACAGATTTCACCGGACCTTTTATCGAACTGATGTCCGGCCTCGCGCAGAAATACGGCCTCTATATCATCGGCGGCAGCCATCCCATCGAAGAGGATGGAAATCTCTATAACAAGTGCCTGATCTTCGATCCGGAGGGACGGTATATCTCCCAGCCCAAGTTGCATATTACACCATCGGAAAAACGTTACTGGGGGATTTCCGGTGGCAATGAACTGATTGTGCTGCCGACGCCCAAGGCAAAGATCGCGGTGCAGATTTGCTATGACATCGAGTTTCCGGAAGCCAGCCGTTACCTAGCCGATCAGGGGGTCGAAATTCTCTTTGTGCCGTATTGCACCGATGACCGGCACGCCCAGTTGCGGGTCCGTTATTGCGCTCAGGCGCGGGCGATCGAGAACCAGATCTTCGTCGCGACTGCGGGCGTGATCGGCAATCTGCCAAGCGTGCCGGCGATGGACATTCACTACGGCCAGGCGGCGGTGTTCACTCCATCCGATTTCGAATTCGCCCGCGACGGCATCCAGGCGATCGCCGACTCGAATGTGGAAACCTTGTTGGTGACCGATATCGATACCGGCGACCTTTACCGCTCGCGCGCCTCGGGTTCGGTCACGCCGCGGCTTGACCGCCGGACGGATCTGTTCGATTTCAAAGTGAAGTTGAAGAACCTGAATACGAGCCAGGAGCTCACTGAGGGTCCGGAGATCAATCTGCCGAAATGACAGAGATTGTTAGCAAGTTAGAAAAGGAACGAGCCACGGAGGTCTATCCGCCGTGGCTCGTCGATTGAATCAATGCCGTTTCCGGCGCGCGCCCAATACTGCCAGCCCGCAGAGGAGCAGGGCGGACGTTGATGGTTCGGGGACCGTAAATAGGGTCGTGCGGTAGCCTTGGCGATCCGGGTTGGTCGCGGGAGAATTGCTGCCGAGGGCGAGAGTGTATAGTCCCGCAGGAAGGGACCACGAACGTTGAATCGAGGTGAGGGTCGAGTTGTTCATATGACCGACATAGGTAATGTCCTCCGCCCAAGTGACGTTGCCGTAGTTGGTATAGGTGTGAAGCTGGTCACCGTCGGCGTCTGCGCCGCTCCACAAGGTGAATGAGGGAAACATCGAGCTAACAGGCGCGAGGCGACCGGGATCACCCGCACTCGGCCACGGGACGCTGGCATCCCGTTCGAGTAGAATCGTCAGCGTGGCCGCTTCAAGAAGAGTGACGACCGCCCAGTCCGAGGTGTGAGTCCAGCCGACATCCAGATCGCCGGGGTTGGGAGAAAGACTGTCATCTTCCCAGCTCCAAGCACCAACGTGGCGCGAGAAGGTGGCGGTATCGGTGCCGGACATGCCGACGGTCCAGCGGTTCGGCACGCCGGTAGGCAACGGGGTTGCTTGGCTGATGGTCGCGGCCGGAGAAGCTGCGAGTGAGAGTGCGGACACGACGGTCGCGCGGACTAGTGTTAGGTGTATTTTCATTTGGTTTCTGGGGGTTAGGGAAAATCGGGAGGTCTCACCAGGTGCGGTGCAGACGGTAAAATCGGGAAGGCCGGCCATCGATCGGATCGTCCAGGCGGACCGAGGAACCGACGGTGGAACGCGTGCGGGTGACCGTTTCCCAAGTGGCCGCGGGACTGGCGGCGGATTCGAGTTTCCAGCCAGTGGCCTGGGCCGGCCATTGCAGTCTCATGCCGGCTCCGACGTGACCGATCGAGAGAGAGGGGAATGGCTCGTTGCCATTGAGGGTGAAATTGAAATCGCGATCCATCCCCCGGCGGTAGCCCCAGCCGTAGGGCAGATTGACGAAGGTGATTGCGTCGTCCGGGCCGAGGAGCGCGAGCAATTCGTTGATCGATAGCGAGGGGTCGCTCGCGTCGTCGGTCATGTAGCGACCGGTCCAGGAATCGAAATCGAACGAGCGCCGTCGGCCGCCGAGATTTCCATAAACGTTGAACTCACTGAAATTGAATGCCGCGCGGGCTTGGAGCTTGGCGATATCGTTCAGGATCGCCGGGTCGGCGGAACTGGCCTGAGTGACGGTGCGGCTTGCGCCGGTTTCCGCCGGCATCCCGGTGTCGAAGCAAAGGATGAACGCCCTGAGATCCGCGAAGTCGGCTGCCGTTTCCAAGGCGTCGAGCGCATACGGGTGGACGGTCGGCAGGAGGAAGCCGCTGCCGTCGTGCAGCATCCCGAAGCCGCTGCGCGAAATTGCGCCGGGCTGGGGATTGAACGATGTGCGCTGATAGACGGAGCGCAGCGGTGGGTTTTTCACCGGCTGCGACGAGCCGACTTCAGCATGCAGATCGATGTTGTTCGTGCCGCCGGCGTGGTCGGAATGGCATTCCAGGCAGTGGTTGGCAACGCTGTTGAAGAGGGTTTGGCCGCGGAGCGGATCGCCGCCCTGCAAGGTCGTGGGCAGCTTGTTATCGAGTGTCCGGTTCGGATTCGGGTGCGGCATGAGCGTGCGCAGATACTCGGACAGCGAGTCGATGTCGGCGGTCGGCAGTTCCGGCCCGCCCATGAGTTTATCGAACGTGGGATTGAACGACTGAAGTGTGGAGCGGTCGCCCCGCCAATGGAACGGCGCGCCTTCGATCAGCGCGCGCAGGGTCTGGGTGACCATCGGTCCCTTCATCGGATGCATCACGCGCGGCCGTGGCGTGGGGTCGTGGGCAGAGAGATTGGCTCCCATGACGGTGACCATTTCGCCGCCCGGATCGCCCAAATCCCAAGCGAGGCCGTCCCCATCGCCATCGAGGTGGCAGGTCGCGCAGGAAACGGTGCCATTGCCGGAGAGCCGCGCGTCGAAAAGGAAGCCGCGGCCTTGCTTGATGTCCGCTGGCGTAGGGTCGTAGCTGCTGACCGGCGCTTCCCCGACCACGGCCAGACTGGCGGTGGAAACGACGCTGACGGTGTTGGAAATCCGGTTCATGA
Organism: Akkermansiaceae bacterium; assembly: GCA_031389115.1. Classification (GTDB taxonomy): domain Bacteria; phylum Verrucomicrobiota; class Verrucomicrobiia; order Verrucomicrobiales; family Akkermansiaceae; genus Luteolibacter. The sequence continues at coordinate 25,283 of JANMSI010000162.1, read as the reverse complement.
CGAACAGCCGCTGACTGGATTCATGCAATGCAAGGGCGCGCGGTCCGCGCATTTGGCGGGACGTTTCGCCAGCACCTCGCATGTCCACGGCCGCCGTCACCGTGGCCGTCGCGGTGGCGATTTTCACAATCCGGTCGGAGCCGAATGCCGCGACCCACGCTGCGGAGCCATCTGCAGTGAAAACGACTGCGGTCGGTTGGGACAGCGCGGTCGCCACGGCAGCCGGGTTTGGCAGCACACTGTAGTCGATGCCGGGATTCAGATCGAAGGTCGCAGGGACGCCGGTCGTCGCGTCGATGCGGGTCAGGCGATGATCGGCGACATGGCCGCGCAGCGCGGGTTCGAAGCGGACGAGATTTCGGGAATCGCTATTGGTCACCCAGAAATCGCCAGTGAGCGGATGCACGGCGATGTCGAACAAGTGCGTCCCCACGCCGCCGATGTAGCGGGTCACGGTCATTGCGGCGGCGTCCACCTCTGCGACGTCACGGTCAAGGACCGTGAAGGGAATGCGCGGATCGTCCGCAGCGACGATCAACGCTGTCTGCGGCGCGGGTGGCAGCGCGGGATTGGTCGGCGCGGGCTGCGGGGGCGCGAGAGTGCGGTCGAGCAGCGTGGTTCGATTTCCCGAGAGGAGAAATGCGGCGAAAACCTTGTCTCCCGCAGCATTGGTCGCTAGCGCCCGCGGGTAATTTCCCTCAAGCGGAAAGGTGGCGAGCGGCTGCCGGGTCACGGCGTCGAACACCCGCAGCAGATTGTTCCGCGCGCAGCTCACGAACGCCTTCCTCTGTGCGAACACGACATCCGCTGGTTCGTCCGACGCTTGCAGTGTGGCAACCACGGTGCCGCGGGAGAGCGACACGATCGACACACTGTCGCTGACCTCATTGACGACCCAGATTTCGTCATTGGTCCTGGCGCGCAACGACACTGGCTCAATGCCGACGGGGATCTCCATTTCGAGCACAGGAACCGGGTTGGTCGCATCCGAAACGTTGAAAACTGCAAGCCGGCTCTCGGTCGTATTGAGCGCCAGCAAGCGCGTGCCATCGGGCGTCAAGCCGATGGAGTGCATGTGCCTGCCCTCGAAACTCCCGTTGTCGCCGAAACCATGGGCGTGCGCGATGTTGCTGCCGCAGACCAGTGGAAGCCCGAAGGCAAAGGAACACCATAAAACTCGGGGGGAGAGTATCATTGTAATGATTTTCATCGCCGCACTGAGTTCATGAAATTCCTGTGCGGGTCAATCCGATTTGCCGCTACCTACGCGATCCAGTAGTCAACAGACGTGCGAACTGCCCGACCGTTTTGCCGATCTGCACGGTAGAGTGGGTGATGCCGTGACGGAGCGCTGACTTTTAGCCGGCGAGTTTGGGACGTCTGCGGAACCGTAGGAGAGACTCGCCGGCTGAAGCCAGCGCTCCTTCACAATTTCCCGTGGGCGGCACGCTGCCTGCAAATGGAACCGCGCCTTATGAAACCACAACTCCCCATCGTATTCGCTGCCGCCCTGTTGATTCAATCACCCGCTTTCTCCGCCACGCCTCCCGTGGTGGTCGTTGAGGAAACGGCGGTGCAGCCTGGTCCCCCGGTTGTCGATGAAGTCGTTACAGAAACAGTGGTTCCCGTCGTGCCTCGCCAAGTGCGCATGGACCAGGCGATGTTGCGGCGTCAATTGTCCACCGTGCCGAAGGCGGTCCCGGCCCATCCTCCGGGAACTGTCGTCGAAACCACCGAAACCACCACGACCCGCAACATCCCTGGCCAGCCGCCGCGGGTATATAATGTGGAGCGCAACGTCGTGATCGTCGAAGGTCGCGAGCTTCCCTACATCACGATTCCCGTGCTGTTCGTGAAGGAGACGGCGGAGCTGCTGGATAGCGAATCCCGCGTCGCCCTCGACGACACCGCCGCAGCGATCATGGAAACGGTGAAATCCGATCCCACCGCTACCTTCGACATCGAAGGGCACACCAGCACGGACGGCACTGACGAGCTGAACCTCAACCTTTCCGCCCAACGCGCCCGCCGGGTGTTCCAGGAACTCACGACCCGCTATCAAATTCCCGCCACCGTGCTTAGCGCGCATGGTTATGGCGAAAATTATCCAAGCTATCCGAAAGGCACCGAGGAGCAGATGCAACTCGACCGCCGCGTGCTGGTAGTGCGCTCGAAATAACGGGACGTTAGCGGAACTGATTCTGTCCAGGCTGATAGATATAACCGGCGGCCGCTAACTTCTTCATCACTGCGTCCGGATCGAGGTGATGGGTCTTCACCAAATCTTCGAACGTATCGCAGTGATTCCTTAGCTCGGTATTGACCAATCCAACCAACAAGTGGGGATCCATTTTGGCGAAGTTGGACAGATTCATCGCGTGAAATCTGGCGGAGTGCGTCGAAAGGGGCAATCGGATAGATTCAGACCGACCCGGAGTCCGAGAGAAAAGCCATTCTGGCCGTATAAATTCGTGCCATCGCCGATCGCAGCGGTCTAGGTTCTGCCCATGCCGTTCAGCAACTTCGGACTTGAGCCTCAGATTCTCCGCGCGGTCCAACTGGCGGGTTACACACGTCCGACGCCCGTGCAGGCGGCCTCCATTCCCAAGGTGATGCAGGGCCATGACCTGATCGCCATCGCCCAGACCGGGACCGGCAAGACCGCGGCTTTCGTGCTGCCGATGCTCCACCGGGTTTCCCAATCCATCGGCCAGAACCCGCCGCATGTCATCAAGGCGCTGATCCTCGCGCCCACCCGCGAACTCGCCGTGCAGATCATGGAAAACATCCGCGTCTACGGAGAGCTACTTTCCATCCGCGTGGCCGCGATCTATGGCGGGGTTGAAGAAGAAGCGCAAATCAAAAGCCTGCGCAAAGGGGTCGATTTCATCGTCGCCACGCCGGGGCGTTTGATCGACCTGCTAGGCCGTCACAAGCTCGATTTCAGGATGCTGGAAATGCTGATCCTCGACGAGGCGGACCGGATGCTTCACATGGGCTTTCTGCCGGACATCGAGACGATCGTGGGCTCGCTGCCCAAGCGGCGGCAGACCCTCATGTTTTCCGCCACGTTTTCCAAAGCGGTCGAGTCCCTGGCGCGGCGGTTTCAATACCAGCCCAAGATGGTCCAGATCGGAAAACGCTCGAACCCGGCGGACACGGTGGACCAGTGCGTTTATGAGGTGCCGACGCATTTGAAAAACGCGTTGCTGCTAGAACTCCTCAGGCAGCCCAAATTCACCAAGGTCCTGGTGTTTGCCCGAATGAAGGACGGCGCGGATCGGATCACTAATTTTCTCAAACTTGCCCAGGTGAAAGTCGCCAAGCTGCACTCCAGCCGCTCCCAGGAACAACGGCTCCAGGCGCTCCAGGATTTCAAAGATGGCAAGGCCCAGGTCCTCGTCGCCACGGACATCGTGGCCAGGGGCATCGATATCGACGGTGTCACCCACGTGGTGAACTACGATTTCCCGGTCAACCCTGAGGACTACGTGCACCGGATCGGCCGCACCGGCCGGGCGGAGGCGCAGGGGGAGGCCATCAGCTTCGTGCCGAAGCAGGACCTCAATCTGCTCGATATTTTGGAAATGTTCATCGGCCAGCGGCTGGATCGGAAGCGTCTGCGCGGTTTCGACTACCAGGCCCCGGTCCCGCCACCCACGCCGGGTGAAAAACAACCGCGTCAGGACTGGCGGAAACGCACCCGTGAAATGGCGGCGAAGAAGGCGCTCAAGATGGATGTTGGTGCTCCGAAGAATGCGGCCAACAAGCGGGGGAAAAACGGGAAACGGTGAATCAAGGTTTGGGGACGATGATGGATTTAATATCCATCTCCTTGAAAAAAGACGTCTCTGGCGGGGAAAGCGCGCGGGTGGCCGGGTCCCAGACGTAGGCCTGGCCATAGATCGGGTCGTTGGGGATGGGCTGGCCCTTCATGATCGCAAAAGCGGCTTGGGTCATGGCGGACTCGGATTGATTACGTTGCCAGCCGCGCATCCAAGCGTTGGCACCGACGAAAAGAATCCCGCCCAGTTTTCTGGCTCTTCGCGACAAATGGCTGAAGTCCGCGTAGTCCGCCATGTTCACCGCCGGGAGATCGGAGATTGCCGCGCCTTCGTAAGAGCGGACGGCATGTAGAAATGGAGCGACCTGCGCGTCCAGGAAATCCCCGCCATCCGGAATCGCATCGGGGTCGTCCGCATCCAGAATCATGGGGAGGACGTATTGGCGGACGGTCGTGCTCCATTCGCCTTTCATGTATCTCGCGAGTTCAGCGGGGGACGAAACCTGGGGATTCAGCGCATTTTCCCACTCCGCCGGGTCGAGCTGACCGGCGGGTAGGGCTGGCATGATCTGAGTCAGCGCGAATTTCTCCAACTCCCTTTGCATGAGTTTTTGAACCGTCGCACCCAGCAACGTGGGTGTTTCCACCTTGTTAAAATGGTCGGCCAAGCCCCTGGCTGTCCGGATGGACTCCAAGGCGGTTGAAGCATCTCCTTCCTCGGCGGCAAGGCGTGCTTCAAGGATCAGGCCTTCCACGCTGTTCTTGACGAGGCGGGCGGAAATAAAAGACCAGCGGTCCACGGCGATGCCATTCGTCGATTGGTCCGGCATCTGGCCAATCGCGCGGATCTCGTCGATCAGGGATTTCTGCTGGGCAAGCCAGTTTCGAGCGATTTCCGCATTCCAGGCACCCCGATGGTTCAGGAAATCGTCGAGTTCTTTGGGAAAGTCGATACCTGGCACGACACCTGGATTCGCGGCTTTGATTTTTTCGCTGAATTCCAGCCACTTGAGAAAGCCGTTCCGGTCATCGGGAACGGATTTCATGGTGACAGCCATTTCTGGATACCGCAGGAGCAGTTTTTGAAACTCTGCCTCCACGCGCCGCTCCATCTCCCGGCAGTAAGCCTGATCCGCCGGCGCATCCGATTCGAGCCTGGTCAAATACCGTGAGAAGCCACCCGGGCTGTTGGATTTCCATGGGTAGTATTCCCAGTTCATCAGATTCTCGTAGGCTTCCTCGAGCCACTCCATCGGTCGTTGGAATGAAATCGTTCGATGTGAGGAAACCGTGGCGATCCGAATGGCCGCAGGTTTGGCGCTGCTGAACGCGATCTCGCCGGGTATCGGGCGCGCTTCGAATTCCTTCAATTCCGGCAGCAATCCGAAGCCAAGTACAGCCGCTAGAACGCATGACGGAATTACGATGAGAACAAAAGATTTCGACGGTCGGTATTTCAGCATGGCAAACATTCAACCAAACCCCGGTTTCCCCGGCAAGGGCCGAAACAATGCGGGTGAAGTCCCAAGGGGGAGCCTTAAGGAGGGTGGGACTTCGGCCCACCTGTCAGCAGCGCAACGGCTTCGCGGGCCAAAGTCCCGCGGTCCTTGTTGGCCCGCCGGAGTTGACGCGACCGGGCGGGGGAGGCACCTTCCGGCCATGAACGCGGCGGTGAATTTCAAGATCGGCAACGAAAAGCTGGTGCGGGTGCTGGAAGGCGCGTCCTCACATCTCCGCAGCCTGCTGGACCGCCAGGGACGGCCGGACGGCGCGTTGCGGATCGCTGTGGTGGGCGGCGGGTGCTCGGGATTGCAGTATAAAATGGATTTGGTGGACGGCCCGCGCGACCGCGACATTCTGGTGCCCAGCAACGGCGTCAATGTGGTGATCGACCCGAAAAGCGCGCTCTTCGTCAGCGGCAGCGAGCTGGATTTTTCCGACGACCTGCAGCAGGGCGGCTTCAAGGTGAGCAATCCGAACGCGGTGGTCACCTGCTCATGCGGGGAAAGCTTCGCGGCGTGATCGTGACGAGGATTGATTTATTCGCGAAACCCCGGACGTTTCCGCATCCATGAAATTCAAGCGGGTTCTAATCGTCACCGGGCTCTCCCTATCGGTGTGGAGCGAGACCGCCGCAGCAGCCTCGGTGGAGTCCGAAATCAACGGCTCAGCGAAACCTCTCGCGGAACTAATCCTCGATCTGGCCGATGAAAAGTTCCGAATTCGCGAGGACGCCACCCGCAAGATCTGGGCGATCGGCGAGTCCGCGCTGCCCGCGCTGCAGGAAATCGCGGACGGGAAAGATCCGGAGCAGGCGTACCGGGCCCGCGAATTGATCGGGAAAATCGAGCTGGACCTGACGCCCGACACCGATCCGGCAGTGATGGCGCTGGTCGAGCGCTACGCGAAAGCGACTTCCGAGGAGAAGCACGAACTGTTTGGTCAATTGTATCGAAAACGGGCATGGCGCCAGATCCTCAAGCTTTACGCGGGCGAAACGGACGTGGAAATCCAGAACCGGTTGCAGCGTCACGTGGAAGGTGTGGCCGTCATCGCGGCGCGGGAATGCTTGGAGGACGACGATGCGGACAAGGCCCGCGAATTCCTCGAACTGGCTCCAGCCAACGCCGCCGGATTGCTTGCACTCGCGGACTTCCACCGCAGTCAGGGGACGCTTGAGGCCGAGTTGGCACGGGCGAAAACCTTGGAGGGCGTCAAGGCGGAGGCGTGGCGATTGGCGCTTTACCGGGCGGCCGGAAATCTGGAAGCGGCCCGCGATTCGGCGAAGGCTGCCGGGGAAATCAAAATTTCCGCCATCATGTCGGCATTGCTCGGAGATCCGCTGCCGTGGTTGTGGAACGAGCGGGCGGGCAGCGAGGGTGAGGGGATTCACGATGCACCGCGAGCACTTCGCCTCTACACCGACCTTGCAATCCGACGGTGGCAGGGTCTGCCGGTCCGGCCGTCGGACCTGGAGCCGCTCATGCGTTCGGTCAATTCCAAAAGCCGGAGCGTGAATGGCGTCAACTCGTTGTTTCTCCTGGGGGAAACCGCGCTGGCCGAAGAAGCCCACCTCCGGAAATCGCCAATGGAGGCGTTTGCCTACTTCGATACTCTGGAGAGAATTCCCGAGGCGATGACGGCTCTGGGCATCGACCCGGAGAAGCCGGACTACGCTGCATGGGTCGCTAAACGCTTGGACCGGCTGGCCAAGGATGACGCCCCGGAAAACCAGGAATTGACCATGGATTTCCCGGAATTATTGATTCTCGCCAACTTTTTGGAACGGCGTGGGCTGCATCCGGAAAACGCCGATGCGTTCCTGAAACCGCTCGCGGAATTGGCCGAGAACGACCCGAAACTGTTCATGGAATTTCTAGGTCCGCTCTTCGGAGGCGGTCCTGCGGATGGGGGGCCACCCGCTGACGCGCCGCAGCTCGCACGTCGTGCGGCCGTCGCCTGGGCGGGGGAGAACGATGAGCGCTGGGACGACGTCATCTTCGCCGCTTTCGGCGGACAGGAAGAGATGATGGTCCTGTGGGAGTGGCTGCTGGATTTAAATCCCACGGCAAGCCGCGTCGAGCGGCTCGATGGAATGCTCGCCCTCTGCGGCCTGGGTCGGGATCCCCAGCGGCTCCGGGAAAAGTGGCTGGGGCTGGCTTGGGAAACCATTCGCAAGACGCCAGGCGAGAAACGAACGCCGCTGCTCCTCACGCTGATTCATCTCTCGCGTCAGAATTCTGACGTGGCGAACAACCTGAAGCTCTGGGACGAACTTCCGGGAGAGCTGCGGAACGAGATCCAATGGCGCACCCATATCCTCGATCTAACGGCCGTGGGGCGCTGGGACGAGGCGGCGACGATTTATGTCAATCTGATCGATCAAATGTCCAAGGCTCGGCAGGATTTTCAGCCATGGCTGCGCGCCTGCGCCGCCGCTTGCCTGCGGAAAGCCGGCCGTGCCGAAGAGGCGGCGGCACAGGACGCGTTGGTGGAAAAACTGGCGTTGGGGAACAACGCTCTCGAAATCGCGGAAGCCTATGCGGAAGGCTACGACTACCAGCGCGCCGCGGAATGGGGCGCACGGGCGGTCCGCCAGGGTGATTCGACGACTCACGATTTTTCCAAAGTCCTGCATGACTACATTCAGATGGCGCTGGAGCAGCGAAACTGGACGCAGGTCGCCGCCATTTCCGAGGTGTGCGCCCAGATCGAGGCGGCGGTCGATTCTTCCAGCAAGCCGGCGATTTTTCGGCTTAGAATCCGGCTGCAAGCCGACTTGGGAAAAGCTTTGGTCAATCTCAAGTCCGATCCCGCCGGGTCGATTGCCACGCTTGGGAAATGTCATGGAATGTTCATCAGCGACGGCACACTGGCCGACGACTTTTTCCCGGCCGTGCGCCAAGCGGGACTGCTCAGGGAGCATGACGAGTGGTTCCAAATTTCCTGGGACCGCCTCACCGACGTGATCGCCAAATTTCCCGGCTCCGACAACACCCGCAACACCGCGGCCTGGCTCGCCTCCCGCGCCCGGCAAAATCTAATCCAAGCTCAGGAGTTCGCGGAAATCGCTCTCGCCGCGAATCCGAATCAGTCATCCTACTTGGATACGATGGCCGAAATCCAGTTCGCCAAGGGGAACCGCAACAAGGCGCTCGAGTGGTCGGCGAAGGCGGTGAATTTTACGCTCGGAGATCTGGAGGGGCCGTTGCTGCGCCGCCAGTTCGAGCGTTTTCGGACCGCCGCGCTGCCGCGCTAAATGCGTGCCTGGCCACGCCGGCGAAAACCAACGCATCGCTTGACACCGGCCCGGCTCTAAGGCGGGATTCCCGCCTCATGCCTAAACTTTCGATTCGCGATCTCGATGTCTCCTCCAAAGAAGTCCTCATGCGGGTGGATTTCAACGTCCCGCTCAAGGACGGAGTCATCACCGACGACACCCGGATTCAAGGTGCCGTCCCATCCATCAAGCTGCTCGTTTCCGCCGGAGCCAAGCTCGTGCTCTGCTCTCACCTCGGTCGTCCAACAGGTGGACATGAGGCGAAGTTCTCACTCGCTCCCGCCGCGGCGCGCCTCAGCGAAATTCTCGGTCTAACGGTGAAGCTGGCGACCGACTGCATCGGCCAAGACGTCACCGCCTTGCGCGCCGCTATGAAACCCGGCGAGGTCGTCCTTCTCGAAAACACCCGCTTCTATCCGGAGGAGGAGGCCAACGATTCCGCGTTCGCGATGAAGCTCGCGGGCGACGCCGAAATTTACGTTAACGACGCGTTTGGGACCGCCCACCGCGCCCACGCCTCCACCGAGGGCGTGACCCACTACGTCAAACAAAGCGCAATGGGCCTGCTGATGGAGCGCGAACTCGAATACCTCGACGGCAAGCTGCAAAACCCCGCCAAGCCCTTCCTCGTGATCATGGGCGGCGCGAAAGTTTCCGATAAAATCCAGGTCATCACCGCGCTCATGGAAAAGGCCGACGCCTTCTTAATCGGCGGTGCGATGGCCAACACTTTCCGTAAAGCCCAAGGCTACAAGACCGGCAACAGCCGCGTCGAAGCCGACAAGCTCGACCTCGCGCTCGACATCCTCGCCAAGGCCGAGGCCAAGGGCGTGCGCTTCCTGCTTCCCGCCGACACGCGCGTCACCCAGGAGTTTAAGGAAGGTGCCGAGACCAAGGTCACCGCACCCTACGAACAGGGCGGCGAAACTCCAGACGGCTGGGAGGGCATCGACATCGGCGATGTCGCCATCGACGAGTTTTGCAAGGAGATCGCGAACGCGAAAACCATCATCTGGAACGGTCCGATGGGCGTGTTTGAAATCGAAAGTTTCGCCAAGGGCACCCGCGCGATCGCCGAGGCCATGGCCGCGAGCGACGCGGTCACCATCGTCGGCGGCGGAGATTCCGTCACCGCCGTCAACCAGTTCGGCCTCGATGACAAGATGACCTTCATTTCCACCGGCGGCGGCGCTTCCCTCGAACTTCTCGAAGGCAAAGTCCTCCCCGGAGTGGCCGCTCTAACCGAAGTTTGATTTTCAAAAAAACCCGCACTAACACTTGTTTCCCATCTCATGAACCGCAAGCCGATCTTCGCCGCCAATTGGAAAATGAACAAGGGGGCTTCCGAGACGGAAGACTTCGTCAAAAGCTTCCTGTCGAAACTCCAGGGTCAGGATTTCCCCTGCGAAATCGTCATCGCGCCGCCGTTCATTTCGCTGCCGAAGCTTGCCGACCTGCTCCACAACGCCAACGCCGGCCAGAACGCCCACGCCATTCAGATCGCCGCGCAGAACTGCTCGCAGTATGATTCCGGCGCTTACACGGGCGAGATCAGCGTGCTGATGCTGCGCGAGTTTTTCGTGCACTACGTCATCCTCGGCCACAGCGAACGCCGCGCGATCTACGGCGAGACCGACGAGACGATCAACGCCAAGATCAAGAAGGCCCGCGAGGCGAACTTGAAGCCGATCTTCTGCATCGGTGAAACCCTCGCCGAGCGCGAGGCGGGAAATCTCGAAACCGTCCTCCGCACCCAGATCACGGGTGGTCTCGAAGGGGTTTCCGAAAAGGACCTCGGCGAAATTGTCATCGCCTACGAACCCGTTTGGGCCATCGGCACCGGGGTGACCGCCAGCTCACAGCAAGCCCAGGACGCCCATGCGTTTGTCCGCTCCGTCATCGCCGAACTCTACGGCGCCGACGCCGCAGCCCGAATCCGCATCCAATACGGTGGCAGCGTGAAACCCGGCAACGCCGCCGAGCTGATGGCCTGCCCGGACATCGACGGTGCCCTCATCGGCGGTGCCGCTCTCGAGCCCCAAAGTTTCCTCGAAATCATCCGCAACGGCGCATAAGGAGGAGGGACATCCCTGTCCCTCGCATTCATTCATTCATCCCCATGCCAGCCCGCCTCATCGCCCTCGCCTTCCTCATTCTAACCGCCTGGACGCACGCCGAGCACGTCATCGTCACCGGCGGCCCGGCCCTCCGGAAATGGGAAAATTACCGCGTCACCGAGGACCAGCACGACCGTTGGTGGGCGAATTTTGTCCGGGCCTCCACCCTGCGCATGGCGGAAATCCGCCAAGCCTACGGCGCGAACGCACCGATCGTCTGGATGGTCTATCAGCCCGGTTATCAGACGCGCGGCCGCGAGGATGGCAAGCCCTACACCTCGTGGATCGCCGACCTGGCCGCCAAACGCGGGGTCAAGCTGGTGTGGTTCAACAGCACTGGAAGTTTCATTCAAACGCTCAATTCCCGCCCTCGAGGGTCAATCCAGACGTTCGACTTTTTCGGCCACTCGAATCGCTACGCCTTCATGTTCGACTACGGCAATGACATCATGGCCGCTTCCACTGCCTGGCTTCACGAACGCGATTTGCCGCGCATCAAGTCATCCATTTTCGCCCCTAACGCCTATTGCAAGAGCTGGGGCTGCCACACCGGGGAAAGCATGAGCGCCGTCTGGAAGCGCGCCACCGGCTTCGCCCTTGAAGGTGCCCGCGGCCCCACCACCTACACGGTCGTCGGACAGGGCAAAATGCCAGCCGTTCGCGGTAGTTGGGTGCGTTAGAGTTCGCGAGTTTCAAATTTGTTAAATCCTCATGACCCTCGCCGAACTCCAAGCTCTCCACGCCCTGCCGTTTTTCGACCTGCTCAAGCGCGCGCACGCAGTTCACGAAACCAGTTTCCCCGATGGGAAAATCCAGCTTTGCACGCTCCTCTCCATCAAAACCGGCGGCTGTTCGGAAGATTGCGCTTACTGCACCCAGTCCGCCCGATACGACACGGACCTGAAAAACGAGCGATTGCTCTCCAAGGAGACCGTCATGGAAAGCGCCCGCGCCGCCCGTGAAAACGGCTCCACCCGCTTCTGCATGGGAGCCGCCTGGCGCGGCGTTAGAGGTGGCACCGAGCGTTTCAACCAGGTCGTGGAAATCGTGAGGGAAGTGTCCTCCCTCGGCATGGAAGTCTGCGTCACCCTTGGCGAACTGGGACCCGACGAAGCCGTCAGCCTCAAGCAAGCCGGCGTCACTGCCTACAATCACAACCTCGACACCTCGCCCGAGCATTATCCGAACATCGTCACCTCGCACACCTACGAGGACCGCCTTCGGACCATCCGCAACGTCCAGGACGCCGGCATGTCCGTCTGTTGCGGCGGCATTCTCGGCATCAGCGAAACCATCACCGACCGCCTCCGCCTGTTGGAAATCATTTCCAGCTTCAATCCCCAGCCGGAAAGCGTGCCGATCAACTCGCTCATGCCCATGCCCGGCACCCCGCTGGCGAACAACCCACAGGTTGATCCGTTCGACCTCGTCCGCATGATCGCCTGCGCCCGCATCGCCGTGCCCGCCGCGAAAGTCCGCCTCTCCGCCGGCCGCACCCGCCTTTCCGACGAAACTCAGGCCCTCTGTTTTTACGCCGGGGCCAATTCCATCTTCTACGGCGACAAACTCCTAACCGCCGCGAATCCCGAAGCCGGCCAGGACCGCGAGCTCCTGAAAAAACTCGGCCTCGAAACCCTCGAACCGAACCCGTCGATGGAATCCCCGCACATCGACCAAGCCCACCCCGCCAGCCCGGCCTGCTGCACAACCGCTGGTTGTTGCTAAGGAGCCGCGACATTCCCGTCGCTCCCACAAAAATGGCTGCGGCGTCTCGCCGCAGGCCGTGCTTGGAGCGTCTCGCTCCAAGTCATCCACCGCGATGCCCGCCCTCCCTCCCACCCTCTACCTCTTCGCCGGCTGCAATGGCGCGGGCAAGACCACCTTCGCCCGCGCCTACCTCACCCAGCTCGATCCCATCCCCCGCTTCCTCAACGCCGACGAAATCGCGCGCGGGCTCTCCCCGCTCAACCCCCGGCAAATCGCGGTCAAGGCAGGCAAACTCCTTCTCCACGAAATCGACGGCTGCCTCACCGCAGGCGAAACCTTCGGCCTCGAAAGCACGCTCAGCGGCACGACCTACACACGTCTCCTCCAGCGGGCGAAATCCCTCGGTTACCAAATTGAGATCCACTACCTTTGGCTGCCGTCTCCCTCGCTCGCCATCCGCCGCATCGCCCAGCGTGTCAAAAAAGGCGGTCACACGATCCCCGACTCCGATGTGAGAAGACGCTTCTCAAGAAGTTGGACAAACCTAATCCATCTCTATGGCCCTCTCGCGGACTCCTGGCAGGTCTGGGACAACCGCACCGAACCTCCTGGCTTGATCATGAGTTCTGAAGCAGCCACTTTGAGCCAGTTGGAACAACGCTTATGAAAGCCAATCCGAGCAACCTTCGGGCCGACCCCCAGCCGATGACCCCCGTCCAACGTGGCCAAGCCGCCGCTAAGATCATGGCCAAGGAACTTCGCGCCGAGCATAAGCGCTGGAACATGCCCCTCCTCTCATGGAAAGACGGCAAAATCGTCGCGACCAAGCCTTGAGATCCGAAGACCCGGCGTGGCTGCGGCGTCTCGCCGCAGGCCGTGCTTGGAGCGTCTCGCTTCAAGTCTTCATGCGAAGCTTGATCTCGCGCTGATAACGTCCATCTCCCGCTCATGAGCATTGCCATTCGCCGTAAACTGATCCTCGACGAAAACGGCAATCCTGCCGAGGTGGTCATCCCGTAAGACCCATTCGTGGAAATGCTCGAAATCTACGGCCTCGATCTCCCTCGCGGGGACATCAATTGAATGCCCGGCACCTCTCCCTCTTCCCTGAAAACTAGCAACCCTACCTCTTCATTGCTCATTCGGCACTTTTTCCACCTTGCCTACCCGAGTCCCGTCCCTAACCTCGGCAGCAATGGCTGAAATGCCGCTCGTTCCCCTCCGCCGCCTCTTAACACTCTCCAAGCCTCTCTTTCCACGAGCGGTTCCTTATAACCACAACTCTCAACTCTCAACTCCCCGAACCTGATTGTCTCCGCCTCCCGCATCAAACGATCCACTTAATAGTCCCTCGTCCGATGGGCAGTTTCCGGGACATGAACGTGAATCCTCCATCCCCGAAGCTCGTCGGGACCAGCAACATGCTTTCGAGCATGCCGTTAATGCGATTGCCAGTGGAGAAGATAATGGCGCAGTTGATTCAACCTCTCTTGGAGCCGCTACCGGAAATCTTGAAGAGCATGCACTCGCTGAAACTGCGCTGATCTCCGAAACAGAGGTTGATTCCCTCGATCCTATTTCAAGCAGCAAGAAGATCTCCATACTTGGGGAAAACCGCAAAGTTTGGCTTCGCGGCATACAGTTACCTGACCTAAAAGACAACAATAGTTGGATAATACTCGTTTTTGCGGTGACGATTTTATTGGGCAATGGTGGAGTTCTGTGGAAGGTAATGGGTTCCAACCCAGAAGCGGCAAAAGGCACCGAGGATATAAAAAACTTACTAACTCAACAGAATCAGATTTTCCGAGAGATTGTTGTTATAGTTAACGAAAATAATCTGCAAGCTCAGGCCAAAAATAAGTCTCCGAACGATGAATCTGATTTTATCGAATTAAGCGACCAGTTAAATACCGCAAAGGCTGAATACCGAAGAATTGAACAACTACTCGCTGAACGTGAGAAAAGAAAACCCAATGATATTAACATTATTTTGGTTAGGCCTCACGCCCCGACAGGACTTCGAATAATGAAAAATTGAGGCGAACCACGCCCGAGAAAGTGGTTCGCCCTGCTCACTCTTCCATTGACATCTCACTTAGAAGCTGTTCACATGAACTCATGAAGCCACTCGCCGAATTGCAGCCGTTCCTTCTCAACGAACCGGGAGCCCTGCCGGATCAGATGGGGAATTTTCCGCGCTTCCGCTACATGGGAAGCAAGTTTCGTTTGCTCCCTTGGATTCATGACACCTTACAAGAATTCGATTTTGAAACTGCCACGGATGCTTTTTCCGGTTCCGGCGTGGTTTCCTACCTCTTGAAGGCCATGGGCAAGCAGGTCCGGGCAAATGATACGCTAGCGTTCCCTTCCGTTCTTACCGCCGCAACAGTCGCAAACACCGGCACTCGCGTGAATGGCGAGGATTTGGAATTCTTGCTCAGCTCAAAAGCCCGAAAGTCTGATGAACGATTCATCCGCCGTACGTTCGAGGGGATTTTCTACACGCCAGACGAACTCTCCTTTCTCGACGACCTTTGGGTTGGCATCCGTGAAATGGATGTCCCTTTCAAGCGCTCCGTTGCTCTGGCTGCCATCCTGCGTTCCGCAATCAAGCGTCAGCCCCGTGGCCTTTTCACCGTCAGCGATCCAGGACGCTACCAAGATGGCCGCCGTGACCTTAAACTCACGCTGCGGGAGCACTTCATTGAGCAGATTGAAACTTACAACACTGCCGTATTCGGCAATGGCAAGCGCAACTCATGCACTTGTGGAGATGTCTCCGAAGTAAAGCCGGGGAGCGACCTAGTTTACATGGATCCGCCTTACGTCCCCTTGGCCGACGACAACTGCTACATCAAGCGCTATCACTTCCTCGAAGGCCTCGCCTGCTACTGGGAAGGAAAAGAACTGATGATGAGCAGCAAGGTCCGAAAGATCGTAAAGCCCTTCACTCCTTTCTCCTACCGGCACACCGCAATCGACGCCTTTGATCGCCTCTTTCGACAATTTGCCGATTCTATTCTGGTGCTTTCCTATTCATCTAACGCTTACCCCGATCTCGAAACGCTTCGCAAACTGATGGGTCGTTACAAGCGCTCAGTGGAAGTGCGGGAAAAAACTCACCGCTACCACTTCGGCACACATGAAGCCGCCAAGCGCAATGTGGTTCAAGAATACCTTATTATCGGTTCATGATTCGCTGTCGGCAAACATTCCAAGAGATCGCAGATTCACTACAAATTCTCGAGGTCGACTGGCTTGTGGATCCCCACGCCGAAGCGGTGATCTCCATGTTGAAGTCATTGCCAACTAAGGAGCTTGTCACGGAGCGCCACGTTGTTGACATATTGGCATCTGATTTTCGCATAGCATCTACCGTCTTGCGGCTGTTCCTCGGAATGGCGAAAGACGAGTATGATCGAGATGTTCTTGCGCTGTTTGAAAGCAAGGGCGGCGGTGGAAAAACTCAGTTCCGTAAAGATCCTGATGCTTACGTCTCAGCTTTTGTGAAGCTGAAGCTACTGGAAAAAATGAATGCGGAAATTCATCGGCCGATTCACTGGTCGGATCGTCTGTTCGGTTTATTTGAGGGCGGTTGGGGCAGCGCAAGAAAAGGCCAGCTCCGTGGACGATTACTGGAAGATTTTGTTCAAGAAATTCTCGTGCAGGTATTCTCCGAGGACCAAATCGTTCCTCGTTGTCAGTTCATCGGGGCAACCGGCAAAAGCAGTGAGAAGGCGGACTTTGCAATTCCAAATGCTTCCGATGCGCAAATCCTCATTGAGGTAAAGGCGTTCAATGCCACGGGCAGTAAGCAGACCGATGTCCTTGGAGACATCCTCCGGATCGTGGAGCAAAAACGCGACGATACCGCTTTCCTGCTAGTTACTGACGGCATCAGTTGGAAAGCTCGTGCAAGTGACTTGCGAAAAATCATCGAACTGCAAAATTTAGGTAAAATCCGCAAGATCTACACATTGGCGATGGCTAACGAACTGAAGTTGGATCTGATCTCACTCAAGCAATCTTCTGGGTTATGACTTCGCCATTTCCCGGCTCTAACTCGAAAGTGTTGAACTTCACTTACCCTCCGCTCAAAAACTCGCTCAATCAACGTGTCTAGGAGGAGCTAAAATCGCGGGTTCCATGCTCAGAGGCTTTCCCGAACGGATTTCGCCTGGGTGCCAAACGCCGCGTCGAGCTTGTCGAGGATGGCGATGCCTTTTTTCACGGAGCCACCACCGGCAAGGGCGCGGAAGCGCGTTTCCGCATCGAACTCGGCGATGCTGATGGTGGCGAGTTCTTCCACCAGCTTGTTGACGCTGATGTCGCGGTGCTTCGCCAATTGGCGCAGGCGGGCGTGTTTGTCGTCGGGAAGTCGGATGGTCAGGGTGCTCATGGCAGTGTGGATAAGAATTGGCTGGGAGATTGAATGGTGAGGCCGGGGTAACGAAGTTCGCCGTGTTCCGACGTTAACCCGGCGATCCATCCACGGCGGCGAGCGCGCTTTCGGATTCAACCCTCCCGCACAGGTCGATTCCGACGATGCAGACGTCGTCCTCGAAATTCAAGGTGACGGAGAAGGCGCGCGCTTCGGCCAGGACGGATTCAAGAATTTGATCCGTCCGCTGGTGGCTGCGGGCGGCGATGGCCTCGGTTAGCCGCTCGGTGCCGAACTCTTCCTGGTCCAGCCCGCTGATTTCAAAAACGCCGTCGGTGAATAGGAAAAGGGAGTCGCCCACAGCGAGCGGGCACTCGGCGGCGGGATAGGCCGGGATGTCGAAGAGCCCGAGGGCCGGCCCGGACCTGGCGGTGCCGCGCCGCAGGGATTCGACACCGGAGCCATCCCGCTGCAATTGGAGCGGCCATGGGTGGTCGGCGTTGGCATAGGAAAGACGGCCGGCTTCGATATCGATGACGACATAACAGGCGGTCACGAACAAGGTGGTGTCCGTGCCGCACAGCAGGCGGACCAGTTCGCGGTTGATGGCGGTGATGAAGCGGCCGGGTTCGAGCGTGAGGGGCCGGAATTCCTCGAACAACCCGCGCATGATGGCCATGAACAGCGCGGCCCGCACGCCATGGCCCATCACATCGCAGACCACCACGCCGACCTGCGTGTCCGACAGCGGAAAAATGTCGAAGAAGTCGCCGCCCACCGCGCCGGACGCCTTGTAAACATGGCAGAAACGAAGGCTGCCGCCATTCAGGTCCTTGCCCGCGATGAATTCGTGGCGGTTCGTCGGCAGCAAGGCGAGCTGACAAATCCCGCGCCCGTCGCGCCCCGCAGTTGGGTGTATGCGAACAATTTCGGGATGCCGTCCGGCCGCGGGGGGAGATCAGGACCGAAATATCGCCAATTTCTCCCCGAAAAACCCGTTCTGGACAGGGTCGAATCCCTTGCCTATTTTCCGCGCCTTTCCACCAATACATCATGATCCGTAAATTCATTCCTGGCGCGCTGGCCCTCGGTCTCATCGCCACCTCCGCCAATTCGTCAGCCGCTCCAGCCAAGCAGGAAGCTGCCACGCCCGCTGTTGAAGTCCCCGCCAAGCCGGATGCAGCGACGCCTGCCGTGGCCGTCCCAGCCAAGCCGAAGCTCGATCCTGCGGTGATCAAATCTGATTCCTCCTACGCTCTCGGTTTCCGCACCGGAGGTGGGTTTGCCCAGCAGTTCGGCAAGTTCGGCGTAGGTGCCGACGATCTCGATACGGACACGTTCCTCAAGGGCTTCATGGCCGCCATCAAGGGTGGCAAGCCCGAGCTTGAGGAAGCCAAGCTGCAGGCTGCCATGGAGGCGCTCGGTGAGATGCTTCAGGGCCGTGAAAAGCTCGCTGCGACGGCGAACCTCGAAGCCGGTAAGAAATTCCTCGCGGAAAACGGCAAGCGCGACGGCGTCACCACCACCAAGAGCGGTCTCCAATATGAAGTTCTCGCCAAGGGCGGCACCGAAACGTATGTCGCTCCCAAGGAAGGTGCGGAGGACAACAAGCAATTCATGGTGCATTACAAGGGCACGCTCATCGATGGCAAACAGTTCGACGCGTCCCCTGAAGGCGAGCCGGTTCCGATGACCCTTCAGGTGGTCCCGGGTTTCAAGGAAGCCCTCACCACCATGCCGGTGGGAGCCAAATGGAAAATTTTCATGCCCAGCGAACTCGCCTACGGTGAAGAGCGCCGCAGCGCGGACATCGCCCCGAACAGCGTGCTGATCTTCGACCTGGAACTCTTAAAAATCCAAGATGCTCCGGCGGCTCCGGAAGGCGGCATGCCATTCCCAATGCCCCAGGGTGCCCCCGGTGGCCCTGAAGGACCTGGCGACCCAGCCGGCGGACCTCCTGAGGAATAAGATTCTAACGAGTCACTTTCTTTAACCAAAAGGCTGTCGGTATCCCCGGCAGTCTTTTTTGATGTCGCTCACGCGAGCGGTACTGCGGGGCCCGTTCAATTTCGCCACTTTCGATTCCATTGGCCAAAATCCCGAAATCGATGACGGGGGGCACGGTCGCCTTTCTCGCCCCTCTCGACAGGGGCGGTCGCGTGGATCGCGTCCCCGACCACCCATCTGGAATTCAACGCAGCGTGGGATTGAGTCGAGGTGAACCTACTGAGGGATTCCGTCAGACGTTTTGTCGGGCGGGATCGACCGCGCCGTTCGAGAGAATGCCGTCGATAACTAGTTAGAGTTTCGTTAGCTTGGTGACGCGGCCGGTTTTGTTCCAGTCCTCGACGTAAAGATTTCCCGCCTTGTCGAAGCTGAGGCCGTGAGGGGCGGTGAAAATTCCGAGGCGTTGGTCCTGAGGGGGCACCCCGAAGTTCGCCCATTGGGCCTGGTCAGGGTTGTCGCCGAGGAACGCGACCGGGGTGCCGGTTTTGTCGAGGATCGTCACACGGGATTCGAGTTCGGCGACGGCGGCGTGATCGCCGAGAATACTGATGGCGCAGGGTCGGCGGAGGTTGCTGGCGTGGACGCCGATCCAATTTCCTTCGAGGTCGAAGTGGACGAGACGCCGTTTTTCACGATCCGCCACCAGCAGTCGCGGCTCGCCGAAACGGCTGTCGATGGCTAAGCCGTGCGGGGTGTTGAATTGCTGTTCATCCTCTCCCTTGCTGCCGAAGGATTTCAGCAGTTTCCCGGTGGCGTCGAACTTGTGGACAATGTTAGAGCCGTAGCCCATTGAGGCGAAAACTGAGCCGTCGGGCGCGACTGCGACGCCGGTGACGCCCTGCCAGCCGCCGGGAACCTCGCCGGTGGTGGCGTTGGGGATTTCCAGGAGCAGCTTGCCCTCGGCATCGATCTTGCAAATGCGCAGCGGCGGCTGGTTGCTGTTGAGCTGGGCGCCGTAGATCACGGGCTTGCCGCTTTCCTGCCGGAGCGCCATGGCATGAAATCCGCGGCATTCCGGGGCGATGGTGCGGACGAATTTCCCGTCCGGCTGGTAAACGATCACCGAGAGTTCCGAATCGGTGGACACGTAAATCAGACCGCTCGCGTCATCCACGACGACGCCGCCGTGGGTCGGACCGATGATTTTTCCATCTGGCAGCTCGCCCCAGTGGGGGACCGCTTCGTAGGACCAAGCGCCGTTGCCGGTCCGCACGGAGGTTTGCGGACCGTCGCCCGGCTGGGTGTTAGGTTCGGGGTGGGCTAAGGCGAGCGGGGCCAGGAGGATAGGGATGAGGAATCGCATGGATTTGATGAGGTGAGGTTCAGTTTGGAGAAAATTTACCTGCGCTTTTTACGCTTTGACTGAGTCACGTTCGACTCGTGGTAGCGGCTGCGTTTGACGGCGGGGCCGACTTTGGCGGCAGGCTTGGTGTGTGGCTTGCCGTGTTTTTTGGCGACCACCGGTGGTTTCTTGGAAACGTGCGTGCCCTCGCTGGTCGGCTTGCCGGCGACGGAAAAATCCACGAAACGCTTGTCGAAGTCGATGTTGATGACCCGCAGCGGGATTCTCATGCCTAACTGAATGGTTTTGCCATCCATGGAAACCCAGGCCATGCGGTGCGCCTCGAAACGCCAACGGCCTTCGGGCAGGTCCTCGCGTTTCACCACGCCGCGGACGCCCATGTTAGGGATTTCCACCATCAGGCCCATCGGCCTAACATCGGTGATGAGGCCGTCGAAAACGGGCGGCTCGTCGGAGCTGGCGACGCGGTCTAGATACTCCAGCAGCTTGATCTGTTTCGTTTCGCTTTCCGCGTCGGACGAAGTGCGCTCGGTGTCGGAAATGTGGCGGGAAATCTCACGCAGGTCGGCTTGCGACGGAGTGCGGTCGTGCGGCTTCGGCGCGTTCTCCAGCAACGGCTGAAGAGCGCGGTGGACGATGAGATCGGCGTAGCGGCGGATCGGGCTGGTGAAGTGGCAGTAGTCGCCTTTCGCCAAGCCGTAGTGGCCGATCGGCTCGGCGGAATAGACGGCGCGTTTGAGGCTTTTTAACAGCCCGAGCTTGATGACGTGCTCCTCCGGGCTGCCCTTCGAGTCGTCCAACAGTTTCTGGATGTGCGCGCGGTTGGTGAGGTCTCCGGGGCGGTAGCCGTGGGCTTTCGCGGTCTCGGTGTAGTCCAACAGCCGCGACGGATCGGGATCCTCGTGGATCCGATAGATCGCCGGTTTCATGCGGTCCTTGAGGATTTTCGCAACGGCCTCGTTGGCGGCTAACATGCATTCCTCGACGAGCTGGTGGCTCTCCGTGTGGATCACCGGTTCGGCGACTTCGGCGCGGCCTTTTTCATCGAGGCGGATTTTGATTTCCGGCATTTCGAGATCGAGCGCGCCGTGTCGGAAGCGACGCTCACGCAGG
Source organism: Akkermansiaceae bacterium (assembly GCA_031389115.1). Lineage (GTDB taxonomy): Bacteria > Verrucomicrobiota > Verrucomicrobiia > Verrucomicrobiales > Akkermansiaceae > Luteolibacter. The sequence continues at coordinate 4,088 of JANMSI010000162.1, read as the reverse complement.
GTGGAGGCGAGTTTCCAGCCTTCCTTGACCATGCCGACGAGCTTGGGATCGGAACCCGCTGGCGCGGGTTTGCCGTCGAGGATCGCCTGCGCCATTTCGTAGGAAAGCTTGGCCCGGCTGTGGATGACGGCGTCGATGAACTTCGCCTTGGTAATTTCCCCTTCGGTGGAAATTTCTAGCAGCGCGCACTTGGTCAGGCGGTCGCAATCCGGCTTGAGCGAGCAGATGCCGTTAGAAAGCTCAGTCGGCAACATCGGCAGCACGCGATCTACCAGATAGGTCGAGTTGCCGCGATCGATGGCTTCGCTGTCCATCGGGCTGCCGGGCTTGATGTAGTGGGAAACGTCGGCGATGTGGACCGCGAGCGTCCAGCCGGTTTTGGTTTTCTCACACCAGATCGCATCGTCATGGTCCTTGGCATCTGCGGGGTCGATGGTGATGACAAGCTTGTCCCGCCAATCCTTGCGGCGGGCGATTTCCGATGCGTCGGGCTCTTCCGGCACGGCGCGGGCTTCGGCCAGCACCGCATCCGGAAACGACGTGCGCAGGCCGTAGCGGTGGATCACGCCGATGATATCGACACCCGGATCGCCGGGCCAGCCCAGCACCTCGATGACCCGGCCGCGCGGGGTGGCGTTGCGGTCCAGCCATTCCTCGAGATCGACGACGACCAGTTGCCCGGGCATCGCGGTGGTGTCACCGATGACGTCGATTTTTCCTTCGATGGCTTTGTCGTCACAATCGACCCAGCCGAACTTGCCCTTCTTCTGGTATATCCCGACCAACCGGCCGGAGCGGCGGGCGAGGACTTTTTCGACCTTCCCGCGCATGTCATCGGAAGGGTCGGGAGTGAATTCGCTGCGGGTGCGGAAGGGGCGGGCCACCTGCTTGATGATCGAAACGAGCACCTTGTCGCCATCCAGCGAGGTGCCGACGTTCCGGCGGTCGATCATGATCCGGGAGTTGATGGTGAAGTCGATGCCGGCAGCGAGGTTGTGCTCGTCGGTGATGTCCGGGAAAAAGAACGCGTGGCCTTTTGGGTGGAACTTGAGATTGCCGGTAAGCTGGTTCTTCGGGGTGGCGGGCAGGTGGTAGCAGGACTTTTTCCCTTCCTTGATAAGTCCTTCCAGCACGAGCGCATCGAGTGTGGTTTTCAATTCTGTGACGCGGGTTCCGGGAAGTTTGAGACCGCGGGCGAGTTGGGACTTGGAAAGCGGGTTTCCGTTTGCAGAGCGGAGGGAATCGAGAATGGAATCTCGCAGATTTGGACCGGCCATGCGGCGAGTTTGCCGCCGGGCCTGCGACACCGCAACGGTAAAGGCGGAGGAGTCGCGCTGTCCGGATTGCTCCCGTCGAGGTTCCTAACGACAATCGTTGTGCGGTAGAAGAAAAGGTTTGCCGAGTCGTTAATGCAGAATTAGGGCTTTACCATGTGAATGCCGCCGTCATTGAGGCATTGCCACCCCTCCGAATCTCGTATTTGCTCGGAAATCGTGAAATCCAAATCTTATCCCGCCATGAAAACCCCATCCTCCCGCCGCACCAACGGCTTCACTCTGGTCGAACTTCTCGTCGTCATCACCATCATCGCTGTCCTTGCCGGTGCAGGATTCGCAGCCGGAAACAATGCGGTGCAAAAGGCGAAGAGAGTGACCGCACTCGCCACCTGCACCGCTCTGGAAAGTGCCGTCAATAATTTCGTCACCGAATATGGCAGCATGCCGAAGGACGCCATGTCCACCGACACTCAGGTGAACACCGAGGATACCACCCTCATTAATGTGTTGCTGGGTACCGAAACCGCCGCTCCTATTTTGAACACCCGGGCGATCAAATTTCTCTCCATGAAAGAAGGAAAAGCCAAGGGCGCCAAGGGCACCAACGGGATCGTTTACGATACGGGAGGCTCTGTGGTTAAAGGGATCTGGGATCCGTGGGGTGGAGCCTATTACCTGATGCTCGACGGCGATTATAACGAGGAAATCGACGTTCAAACCGCCGCCGCGAAGGCCAAGAAAACCTTGCACGGTCGCCGGGTGGCGGTCTGGAGCAATGGAGCCGACAACATCACCGGCACCGGTGGCCAGACCACGGATGACGTGATCACTTGGAATCCCTAACTCGCATTATTCTGAGAAAAGCCCGCCCGGATCGACCGCGGCGGGCTTTTTTTGTCCTTGTCTTACCTCACCACCTCCGTGCCGATGCCGCCGTCGGTGAAAATTTCCAGCAGCAGCGCGTGGGGCAGGCGGCCATCGACGAAGTGGACCTTGCGGACTCCGGCGTTGAGGGCGTCCACCGCGCTGCGGATTTTCGGGATCATGCCGCCGGAAATGGTTCCGTCGGCGATGAGCGCCTCGGCTTCCTGGCGGGTGACGGATTTGATCAGCGTCGAGGGATCATTGGGATCGGCGAGCAGGCCGGGCACGTCTGATAGATAGACCAGTTTCGCGACGCGGAGTTCCTTCGCGAGGGCGGCCGCGGCGAGGTCCGCGTTGATGTTGAGCGGTCGGCCGGTGCCGAGTTCTGCGGCGAGCGGGGAAATGACCGGGACGATTCCCGCCTTGTGGGCGGCGTCCATGTGGGCGAGCTGGCAGCCGACGACCTCGCCGACGCGACCGATGTCGATCCGCTTGCCTGCGGCGTCGGTGCCTTTGATTTTCTCGCCGAGAAAAACGTCGTTGCCGGGGATGCCGACCGCCTTGCCGCCGAAATCGCGGATCATGCGGACGAGGCCGGGATTGATTTCCTCCGAGAGCACGCGGGCGACGATTTCAATCGCCTCGTCGGTGGTCACGCGGAAGCCGCCGACGAATTTTGCTTCCAACCCGGCCTGCTCCATGGCGGCGGAAATCGCCTTGCCGCCGCCGTGGACGACGATGGGATTGATGCCCGCGACTTCCAGGAAAACGATGTCGCGCATGACCCGGGCGACGAGGTCCGTGTCCTCCATCGCCGAGCCGCCCATTTTAATGAGAAAGGTCTTTCCGCGGAAGGCTTGCAGGTAGGGCAGGGCCTCGATGAGGACGTTCGCTTTTTCAATCGGTTGCACGGCGGCGAGCGTAAGCCGACCGGCTTGCGAGCGGGAAGCGGAAAGGTGGCGGCGGGATAGGGGGGAGTGGACATTTTTGTCCCTCGCATTCATTCATCGATCCTTTGCCAAACGGTAACCCGCGCTTGAAATGACAGAAATGCCGCAGAGAAGTGATACATTTGGAAGCCATTTAGACTGAAAGTGGCCCGGTTCTGACGCCTCATTTGCCCGGTTTCCCGCCGCGAAATCAATCAAAACCGATCCATGCACTAGCTCTGCAACCCCCTTGCTTGAGCCTTGCAGAGCGCCAGCCCTATCGCTCCCTCTGCCACTGCCTGGCAGCCTTTTCCTGGCGGTGCTTCTGCTTCAGGACGCTTTCAGCAGAGAGCTTCAAGGCGGCATTGCTGGCCCGGCCGTCTTTTCGGGTCATCCTGGCACCGGGCTTGAATCCTTCGAGCAACCCCAGCTTGAAGAGTTGAACAACCTAGAGCGGTCGCCGCCTGCTTGATGGACATGTGGGCAATCAGTTGAAGCGCTCTCACGGCCAACTCACCGTTTGGGCCTTTCACAATTTCGCTTTCCCGGAAAAGCGCGAGTGGGACGGGTGACTTCTTTGCGGCCATGGGTAGAGCCTAGCAAGTTCCCGCCGCCTCGTGCGGGGTACCTGAAGGCAGTGTATGCGTCGCTGCTCAGTCTCCGGCCGTACCGTCCAGCAGCCTATCAATGGTCGCCAGGAGCGCTCCAACCTTCTCGTGATGGCTTTCGATCTTGGCGATTCGGTCTTGAACAGCCTAAGCAAAATCCTCCGCTCCCTCCATGGCTTCGGGGGCCAGATAGCCAAGGACCTTGTCAATGAGCGTGATCCTTTGGTGAAGCGCTTCCGTCTTGCGTAAATCGATTTCATCGCATCCATGCAACGGTGTCCAACATTGGAGTGAATAATCTCCTCTAGCGTGGCCTCGGGACGCCTTGGCGGGCCCGCTGGCGGGGTTCCGACTTAGCGGATCAAAAAAGTCCCTCTGCATTTTCTGGGGCGCTAAATATCTCCCGCCAC
>JANMSI010000096.1:0-2132 GCA_031389115.1 Akkermansiaceae bacterium | reverse complement strand
CCGGTCTCGGTCTGCCACCAGGTATCGACGATCGGGCAACGGCCGCCGCCGACGACATTGTGATACCACATCCACGCTTCAGGATTGATCGGTTCGCCCACGGTTCCGAGCAGTCGCAGGGAGCTCAAGTCGTGCTTTTTCACCCACTCGTCGCCCCAGCGGATGAATGCGCGGATGGCCGTGGGAGCGGTGTAGAAGATGGTGACGCCGTATTCGGCGATAATCTTCCAAAAGCGATCGTTCTCAGGCCAGTTTGGCGCGCCTTCGAACATGAGCGACGTGGCACCCATGGCTAGTGGGCCGTAAACGACGTAGCTGTGGCCGGTGACCCAGCCGACATCGGCGGTGCACCAGTAGACGTCCTCGTCCCGCATATCGAAGACGTATTTGCACGTGGTATAGGCCTGTAAAAGGTAGCCGCCCGTCGTGTGCAAAATGCCCTTCGGTTTTCCGGTGGAGCCGCTCGTGTAGAGAATGAACAGCGGGTGTTCGCTATTGAGTGCTTCGGGCGGGCACTCGGCGTCCACATACTCCATTTCGCGATGCCACCAGAGGTCGCGTCCTTCCTCGATGTGAATCTCGTTTCCGGCGCGCCGGAACACGATTACCTTGCGGATGCCATGGGAGTTTTCCCGGAGAGCATCGTCGACGTTCTTTTTCAGCGGAACGATCGAGCCGCGCCGGTATCCGCCATCCGCTGTGATCACGAGCGTCGCCTTCGAGTCTGTGATGCGATCGCGGATCGAGTCTGCGCTGAAACCGCCAAACACCACCGAGTGCGTCGCGCCGATGCGCGCGCAGGCGAGCATCGCTACGGCGGCCTCGGGGATCATCGGCATGTAGATGAGAACCCGGTCGCCTTTCCGGACCTGATTGCGCTTCAGGACGTTGGCAAATCGGCAGACCTCGCGATGAAGTTGCTGGTAAGTCAGCGTGCGCTTTTCGCCCGGCTCGCCTTCCCAGATGAGCGCGGCTTTGTTCTGTCGCGGGGTGCCGAGATGCCGATCGAGACAGTTCTCCGACACGTTCAATTTGCCGCCCACGAACCACTCCGCGAACGGTTCCTTCCAGGCGAGCACCTTGCTCCACTTCTGTTGCCACGTTAGCTCGGACGCTTCACGCCCCCAGAACTTGTCCGGGCGTTTGATCGACTCCTCCCACATCTCCCGATACTGCGCGAGGCTCTGAATGCGGGCCTTTTTCACGAACTCCTTCGCTGGCTTGAAGACGCGCTTTTCGATCAGGTGAGACTCGATGTCTTGACTCATGGAGGGATGATAAAAAATTGGTTGGGGTCGGAGTAGATCAGCCGCACCGGAATCAGACAATTCAAAGTTCGGACGATGGAAAGTCCGCGCTGCGCCTTGGATGGCCGGTGATCCCGCATGAGCGGATACGCCCTCCGGATGCCCGTCGAGGCAGATAAACATTCCCTTCGCCACCTGGTCGTCGGGCGGGTTTGGCTTTTTCCTTCCAAGCGCGGTCCGGATGCCCGATTTTCCAAATTCCTATGAACCCGCCCGTCCGCGTCCGCTTCGCTCCGTCTCCCACTGGATATCTGCACGTGGGCGGGGCGCGGACCGCGCTTTTCAACTGGCTGTACGCACGCCATCACGGCGGGAAGCTCGTCCTGCGGATCGAAGATACTGACCAGGCGCGCAACACTGCGGAGGCGGTGCAGGTGATCTACGATGGGCTCCGTTGGCTTGGCCTGGATTGGGACGAAGGTCCGGACGCCAGCGGTGAGCATGGGCCTTACTTCCAGAGTCAGCGCGAGGCGGTCTATCTGCGCTACTTCGAGCAGCTCCGCGCCGCGGGGCACGTCTACAACGATGACGGTCCGTGGAGATTCCGCTTTCGTCGCGAGCCGGTGGAAGTAGACGATATGATTTGCGGCAAGGTTACCTTCGACTTCGCCAATGTGGAGATCATGCCCGACATGACGATCCGTCGACCGGACGGGTCGTGGATTTTTCACTTCGTGAATGTGGTGGACGATATCGAGATGGGGATCACGCACGTCATCCGCGGCGAGGATCATCTTTCGAATACGCCCAAACATCTGCAGCTATTCGCCGCATTGGGCGCTTCGCCGCCGCGATACGGGCACATCCCGCTGATCTTAAACAAAG
>JANMSI010000086.1:0-5590 GCA_031389115.1 Akkermansiaceae bacterium | reverse complement strand
TCCCTGTGCGAGGCGAGTTTATCGCCCTTGATCCCGGTGAAGTATTCGATGTGCTGACGAAATGCGGATACGGCCTTGGCATGGCCTTCGTCGCCATAGTCTCGGCGAATCCAATCGAGGAACTCGTCGGTGTTCGCGGTGCTCATGGCCCGCCTGTAACGCTCTCCGCGAAGGATGTGTTGGAGATTGCGGAGCAGGTTGTTTGCGCTGTTCGGGTTCATTCCTCGGGTGGCCAACTCGTCCTTCGCGTCATTGAGACGCATCTCGTCCCGGTAGATCTTGAGACCAAGGTCGTAGGCCAGTTTCCAGTGCTTTGACTCGATTTTCATGGATTCAAGAGCCCGGGTCAGGAGGGGAGCGATTGGATGCGGGATTCGAGGGTGCGGAGGATTTCCAAGATCTGCGGCAAAGGAGGTGGCGGCTGGAAGAACATTTGAGCCATGGCGTCGTGATCCTTTTGCAATTCTGCTAGACGCGCATCGTCTGGCACCAGACGAAAGGTAGAAGGGACCGCGAGGTTGTAATGCGCGGAGGCGGAGCGGAAATAAACGCTCTTGTGGGCGACGACACGTTCTCTCAATTCGACATCGGCTAGGGCGCGCTCGGCGACCGGTGATTCCGCGAGGCGGGCCATGTCGTGGTAATGCCTGGCATAGCGGGCAGGCATGGCCTTGTCGGAAGGTCGATGGCACTCGGCATGAAGCAGCGTGGCCTTTTCCCAAAACGTTCGCTCGGCGGCCAAGGCTTGGACGGCGGCATCTCCGATTGGAAGCTCCAGCGATTCTCCGAGATAGGAGCGGATGGCTCGGGTTTCCCGTGGCCAGTGATCGGAGCGGGCACCGAGCTCAATTTTGACGGACGGCTTGATGTAGGAGAGTCCTGACGTGCCAGCCTGCGGGTAGTGGAAAAGCAGTGTTTGCGGGTCCAGCGCGTCCACTTCGATGCTCCAGTCCTTGGTGGAGCCGAGGATGGATGCCATTTTCGTGCTCAAGGCTGGCAACAGGCTTTCGCGAATGCAGGTGACGCAGGCGGCTTGCAGATCCTCGATCCGTGATTTCTGCTGCTTGTTGGAGCTGGCGGCTTCCGGGTCGTGGTCGTGGTCGTCGTCGGCAAATCCGAGGTAATCGCGGTGGAAGGAAATATCGACGTCCTCGGAGAATCGGTCGATCAGCCCGAAGACTTTAGAGAGCGATGTGCCGCCTTTGAAGACCAGATGTTCCCCGATGTCCGGCAGCGAAAAGAGCGCGCCTAAGGTGAGGCAAACCCAGTAGTCTTTTTCGAGAATGGCGGGAGCGAGGTTCCTTCTGCGGGAAACTTCGTCGAGCAGCTCGGCCCGCTCGCGGCGGGTGAGCTTCAAATACGGGTCTTCAGACATCGTCGCGGGAGATTTCTTTGAAATGGGGGCGCATCCATGCCGGAACGAGGTGGATGTCCTGAATGAGCTGTTTGCGGGCTGAGGCCGGAAGGTGATCACGCACACGGCGGAGATGATCGGGCGTGACCTTGTCTTTTCCCACATCGCGAAGGGCTTGGGCCACGAGCCCGCTGGAACGACCGGCGAGCGCGAGCATGCGGCCGGTATTCCGACGGAGATCGATTTGGAGATTTCCCAGCATCATGCGGGTGGGTGCGCCATCCGTGTGATAAACCAGTTGGGCTGGAACCTGGGTGCTTAGCCCGAGCTGATTGGCCGCGGTGGCGGTGGAAGGGAGGAGCCTCAGATTCCGCTTTCTGCCGATGGCATCGACGACTGCGTCCGTGCCGGCACCCACTTTTCCAAGAAGAGGGTGTCTGTGCGGCGTGTCGTAGAGACCGTGGCCGATTCGACGAATTGTGTCGCTGCGCATCAAACGGGTCAGCGCCATGCCGATGGAGCGGGGATCGCCTAAATCGGCAAAATCATGAGGGGTGAACGCCCAGCCCGGTCCCTTCGCCTTGATACGGCGGAGAATTTGCTGTGGGTGGTTGGTGGTGGCGACTTTCATGTTGAAAACAATGCACGGTTTTTTCAACGGATCAAGCGTTGGTTTCCGGCGCGGTTTGGTGGATTGAGATTGTCAGAGCGGGGCTTACGCCGCGGTGAGATTCAGGTTGTTCAGCAGATCGAGCAGGGAATCTACTTGGGCGGAGTCCGGGAAGATGCCGTCGATTCCTTCGGCGTGCAGGGTGGTGAAGGGGGCTTCCCAGAGGCGGTCGAGCTCGATGGCTCCATAGGTTGCGATCTGGGATTTCAGCAGTTCGAGGAACCGGATCTGGTTCGAATTGAGTGCGGGGAATTGCTGGACGAAGGCCTTGAAGTGGTCGTTGACCTTTGCCGCGTCGAGACCGATGACCCGGCGGATGGCAAGGGCGAGGCTCTCGGACTTGTTGGGATAGTGGTTGAGAAGTTCTTCGAGGTGGAGATCCGGATCGTGGAGCAAGACGTCTTGGACAAGTTGGTCGAGATCCGCCTCGGCGACGGGGAGGCCGGCGCGGATGTTCTTGAGAGCGGCGCTTTGATCGAAGAGATCGCGCAAGACGGATTCGACGCGGCTGCGGTAAGCGGCGAGATCGAGGCCGGCGAGTTTGACGTGATGAGGAGTGAACTTGTATTCGCCCTCATCCTCCTTCAGGTCGATGTAGCGAGGTTCGGCAGGAACACCGGTGGGATTGACTTGATAGCGCATGAGCCCCCGCAACTCAGTGCGAAGGGAATCGAGGTCGGTGATGGACGCACCGTCGTAGGTGGACTTCTGCTTGGCCTTCTGGATGGCAGGTAGTTTTTCCTGAACCGGTTGGAGATTGATGGGCAGGCGCGAGACGTGGTCGATGACCTGGTCACGTAGATCCGCCGCATCGGAGGACGTGGCCAAGGTGGCGATGGACAGACGCGCGGTGAGAAGATCGAACTTGAGGGCGGCTTCCTTGCTAAAGACATCGCGCCAGACCATGAGGGGAGCGATAACGTTTTTCAGCGTGGCGCGAGTGGCCGCAGAGAATGATTCAAGCACGCCGTCCTTTTTCATCGACTGGATGTCCTTCCACTTTTCCCTGATGGAAAGGCACTCGGCGGGCAGCGCAGAAATATCCGCAGCGATCAGGCTGATGGAGAGCTTGAACGCATCAAGGTCCTGCACGGCAAGGGCTGCTTCGGCGAGGGCGATGCGGGCTTCGAAAAGCTGTTCGGGAAGTGACTTCGCACGGGTGGCGGCGACTTCCTTTTTCGACTCATCGAAGTATTCGAAATTCCCCCAGTGATCGAAGATCTGGAAGGTGGTCTTGTGCTTGCCGGGGCCGAAAAGGTTCTCACACAAGCGGGTGCCGCGGCCGATCATCTGCCAGAACTTGGCGTAGGATTTCACCGGCTTGGCGAAGACCAGGTTGACGATCTGCGGGACATCGATGCCGGTGTCGAGCATGTCCACGGAAACGGCTATAGTTAGATTCTTGCTGCCATCGGCGGTTTTGAAATCGTCGATGAGCTGTTCGGCCCGCGGTTCGTAGTTGTCGATGCGCAGGCAGAAGTCGCCGCCGTATTGCGGATACATTTCATCGAAGAGTTCGACGAGGAGCTTCGCGTGGCGGTGATTGCGGGCGAAAACGATGGTCTTGCCCAAGCGCGTGCCGTCGGCATTGCGGATGCCTTTTTCCATCAGGTTCCGCAGGATGGCGCGGTCGGTGTCCTTGTTGAAGACGGCCTTGCTGACCTGCTCCTTGTCGTAATCGACGGTCTCGGAATCGGCAGTCTGCTCGGCGAGCTGCTCACGCTGCTCCGGAGTGAGATCCTTGTATTTGATGCCATCCCGCAAAAACTTGGTGGTGTGCTTCACCACGGTGAAGGGCGAGAGGTAGGGCGGCTTGTGGCTGATCGCCTCGTCGTAGGTGTAGTTCGCGGTGGGGTCTTCGTTTTCGCAGCCGAAGAGCTGGTAGGTATTCCGGAAGATGAACTTCACTGGCGTGGCGGTGAGGCCAACCTGATAGCAGTCGAACCAACGGAAGATGTCGCGGAAACGTCATCACGCCAGGCACGTTCAATCCAGTGGCGACACCTGCCGAGGTGAGGCGGCTGCACACCTTCCCCCGGACGGTGGTGGCGACCATCCCCCGGCGGTGGATGCAGTATCAAACGCGGCCTGCGGCGGATGAGCCACCGGCCCCCGAATACCCCGTGATCCACACCCGCTTCGATTTTACGGGAGGCCTGATGGAGGTGTATCTGGACGTGGCAACCTTCGACACCGGGGCGACGGAATTCACACTCGCGGCCGCCCGCTACGCCCCTGCGGGAAGCCATGCCGTGACCGGCGCGGATTTCTCCCTGAAGCGCTACCTCGCCACGGCGACGACGGGCCTGCTGCCGCCCATGGCTGGAATCGACCTGGGGACGGTGGACATCTACTCCGGCTCGAAATCCTACAACCACGTCAAGGTCACCTTCGGTTACACCGTGGCTCTGGCGGGCGTGTCCGACGGGGCGACTTATCTGTTCCAAGGCCCTAACGCAGATACTCCGGCAGCCACCTCCGGCACCTTCGCCCTCAGTGCGCTATGGCCCGGCACGAACGAGGGGACGGACGGCGAGACCCGACCGCTTGAGGGCCAAGGCTTGTTCACGCTGAGGCTCCGCCGTGACGGGACGCTTTACGACGTCATCTATCTGCTGATCCCGATCTCGGGCACGTTGCGGTTCCTGACCGCCGCCTCTGCCACGCAGCCGGTGGTGTCCAGCGGACTTACGGTCACGGACACGCTCTACGGGGCAGGCACCGAGCCGGGCACGGTGGCGCCGCCCGCGCTGCCGCTGGCTGGCTACTCGCGGGAAAGCTTCGCGGCCCGAGGCACCGTCACCATCCCATGATCCAAAGCCCCTACAGCATCGCTCTAACACCCGATGGCGGCACTGCCGCCGTGCTGGTGGCGGCGGGCGGCTGGCTGGACGCGCTGCCGACATTCGACGCAGCGCAGGATTTATTCGAGGCAGACGGCGTGCTGCTGGCCCATGGATTTTTCCGCCCGCTGGGCAACGCGGAGGTGAGCATCCAGCTCACGGCGGAGGCGGATCACGCGACGCTGCTGAACTCGCTGGAGTCCCTGCTGGATGCGGACATGGCAGGCGCTACAAACCTGCTGCAAGCGGGCGGCACGCTGACATTCACTCCGGCCGGGGGTGGTGCGGCCACCGTTTTTCCCGACGCGGTGGTGACAGTGGTGACGCCCGATCTGCCGAGCGGACCGGACGCGACCACGCTGCGGACATTCTCTATCAGGGCGGGGCTGCCGGTGGTTGATTGATGGTTGAGAGTTGAGAGTTGAGAGAAAGATAATGAAGACTTTATGAGCGACAAGAAATTCACCATCGGGATTGATACCACTGCGGATACCAGCGGTGCGAAAGAAACAGAGAGGGCGCTCGATGCGGTGAGTGACGAAGCGCGCCGCACGGAGCGCGAACTGGGGGCACTTGAAAAAGGTGCTCGCCGGGTGGATCAGGAGTTGGCCAAGACCGGAAATACGTCCGAGGGTGTGGTTTCAAAGATAGGTGGACGGTTCAAAGGGAGCATCCAGAGCGCGGGCTTCCAGATCCAGGACTTCGCAGTGCAGGTGGGCGGCG
>JANMSI010000045.1:0-17753 GCA_031389115.1 Akkermansiaceae bacterium | reverse complement strand
GGGTTGGTGTCGTCGAAGCGAAGGTGGCACTTCGCACCGGTGGCCGCATTTTCCCGGGCGATGCCGAAGTTCAGGCAGATCGACTTGGCGTGACCGATGTGCAGGTAGCCGTTAGGTTCCGGCGGAAAGCGGGTGATGGTGGTGGCGTGCTTGCCGGTGGCAAGGTCGTGGGCGATGATCTCGCGGATGAAGTCGAGCTTGGCGGGAAGGTCTCTCGGGTCGGACATGGAAGATGAAGATGGTAGGCACCGCGAATCTGGCGAATCTAGCGAATCCTGGAGAATTTAGAGAGCGAGTTCTATCAGCAGCGCCTGATTCAACCGGATTCCCGCTTCGAAATTCTCGACCGGAAAATTTTCGTTAGGCGCGTGGACCTGGGAATCGGCCAGCGAGAGGCCTAGCAGCAGGCTGTCCGCGCCGAGGATGTCGTGGAAGGTCTGCACGATGGGGATGCTCCCACCTTCGCGAATGAGCACCGGCTCCGCGCCGAACGCACTGCGTAAGGCGGCTTGCGCGGCGAGGCCGAATTTCGAGTTCGGATCGGTGACGTACGGTTTGCCATCATGACCGGGCCGGACTTCGACTTCCACTCCGGGCGGGCAGTGCCACTCGAGATGGCTTTTGACCTTTTCCATGATGTCCTTCGGGTGTTGGTCAGGAACGAGGCGGAAGGAGAGTTTGGCGAACGCCTCGGCGGGCAGAACGGTCTTCGAACCCTCGCCCTGATAACCGCCACCGATGCCGTTCAGCTCGGCGGTCGGCCGCGCCCATGTGCGCTCGGCGGATGAGTATCCGGGCTCGCCGAAAAGGCCGGGCGAGCCGGTGACTTCGAGGAAATCCGCGTTGCTCACGCCGGGGAGATTCGCCCACATTTCACGTTCCCACTGTTCCAGCGGCCTGACCTGGTCGTAAAATCCCTCCACCGCGACGCGGCCGTCGACCTCGTGCAAGCTGGTGATCAGCCGGGCCATCGCGGCTAGGGGATTCGCCACCGCGCCGCCGAAGAGGCCGGAGTGGAGGTCGCCTTTCGGGCCGCGCAGGGTCACCTCGCAGCAGGCGATGCCGCGCAGCCCGTAGCCAAGCGTGGGCACGCCGGGCGCGACCATGCCGGTGTCGGAAATGGCGATGACGTCGCACTTCAACTCATCGCAATGATGGAGCAGGAACGAGGCGAGGTTCGGGCTGCCGATTTCCTCCTCGCCTTCGAACAGGAAGATCAAATTCACCGGCAGCTCGCCACTCTCTCGCAGGGTTTTCTCGACACCTAACACATGGGCCATCATCTGCCCCTTGTTATCGGCTGAGCCGCGGGCCCAAATCTTGTTTTCGCGGATCACGGGATCAAATGGAGCGCTGGTCCACAAGGCCAGAGGATCGACCGGCTGCACATCGTAGTGCCCGTAGATGAGCACCGTGCGGCGGCCCGCGATGTGCTCGTTTCTCGCAACCACCACCGGATGCTGCGGGGTCTCGTGAAGCTCCGTCGCCAGGCCCATGCCCCGGAGTTTCGCAATCAGCCAATCCGCACAGGCCCGGACATCGCCGGCATGGCTCGAATCGGTGGAAATGCTTGGAAAACGGAGAAACGAAAACAGATTTTCAAGTTCAGGCGTCACGCCGGGAAGGCTGCACATTTGAATACTATGCCTGCAAGGCGAAATCGCCGGAATCCCCCGCGCCAGTCGTGCTTTGACACGAAGCGAAAGCCTGCTTGTTTTCATGGGACCATGGCATCGCGCGTTCTGAATCAGTTCATCATCGGGATGTTCGCGTGCCAGTCCGCCATCGCCGCGCCCCGGCCCGACTTCGTCGAGGGCGAGGTGATCGTCAGCTATCGTCAGGGTGCCTCGCTCGAAAAAGCCAAAGCTTCGGCGAACCGGCACTCCGCAAATTTCTCGCACGCACGGATCCGAACCATTCGTTCAGCAGGCTCGGCGTCCTTCAAGCCGGATTCATTCCCGAAGGCACCTTTGCTCTAACATTCGCGAGCATCGTCGGCGTGACTTACCGCGTCGAGTCCAGCGATACTCTCGCGCCGGATTCATGGACCGCGCTGGGCGTGGACATCACGGGCACCGGCGGCATCCTCGAAGCCATGGACGCTAGTTCTAACAAACCACTCAAACGCTTCTACCGTGTGAAGGTGATCCCGTAGCCGATTTCGTTCAAGTTAGGGGGCATGGACGTCTCGTCCATGCGAAGGGACGAGACGTCCCTTCCCCTTATTGACGCTCGGCCGCTCAAATTTCCTCCACCCGGATCACATCCACGGCGACGTCGAGTTTTTGCCCACCGGCTCCCAGGGTCACGCCGCGCAGAGGGCTGACATCGGAGAAGTCGCGGCCCCAGGCGACGACGATGTGCCGGTCGCCGGGGAGCAGGTTGTTGGTGGGATCGGTGTCGATCCAGCCGGCCGATTCACCGCAGAAAACGGAGACCCAGGCGTGCGAAGCGTCGGCACCCGTTAGACGGACCTTGCCCGGAGGCGCGATGGTTTCCAGATAACCGCTAACGTAGCGGGCGGGCAGGCCGAGCGAGCGCAGGCAGGCGAGCATCAGATGGGCGAAGTCCTGACAGACCCCGGCGCGCTTTTTCAGGACTTCCGAGACGCGGGTGGTCACCTCGGTCGCCTTGGGATCGAACTTGAAATCCCGGAAAATCCGGTTCGTAAGCCCGAGGACCGCTTCAAGAATCGGCCGGCCGCTGGAAAATTCGACGCTGGCGTAGTCGGCGAATTCTCTGCCTAACGGGACCATCGGCGAGGCAAAGCGGAAGGCGCCCGCCGCGGAACCTGGTGTGAGTTTTTCGAGCTGGCAGGCGTCGCGAACGAGTTCCCATGGCGGAGTCGCTCGGGGATCCCGATCGCCTGCGGGCAGGACTTCGACCAAGCTGCGGGCGATGACCTCGAGCGTCTCGTGCTTGCCCTCGATCTCGAAATAGGAGGTGGTGTTTCCGAACGAGTCCAGATGCACCCCACGGCCCACCGGCTGGGGATGGATTTCCAGTTCGTGCCAAGGACAACGCTGTCCGGGCAAGGTCCGCGGAGCCAGCCGCGCAAGGTGGTGCGAGACGGTGACCGCGCCCTCGTAGGAGTATTTCGTGCAGTGGGTGAGACGATATTTCATGTCAGTAAACGCGCCTGACGGAGTGGCTGAAGTAGTGCTGGGTGAGCATGTCCGCGAAAACTTCGAGCGAATAACAGAAATCATCGAACTCCGCCGCGTCGGGCGCTGCCGCTTGGGTGAAGCGCCCGGTGAATTCCTGCAGATTCTCGCGGATCTTTGGCAGCAGGCCGAAATCGGGGTCGCCGGGAAACGAACCGATTTCCCGGTCGAAAATGCCGATCTGATAGGCCACGGAGCGCGGGTTGGTGGCATCGAAAAAGATCAACTCGATCACCGCATCGAGACGCGGCCGCGAAAAATGCCTGCGACGGTAAGTCATCACGCTGTCGCAGGTTTCCAGCAGCGGATCGAGCAGCAGCGGATCGTCCTCGCCTGCTGCGGTGCGCAGGAGTTTGAGGCCGCTCAGCGCGCGCTCGATGCGGCGGCCCACTTCGAGGAACCGCCAGCCTTGGCCGCGGGTCATGTTCTCCGCCTGCATCCCGGCGAATGCGGAAAGATGCAGAACCAGCACATCGAGCGTGCCTAGCAGTTCGGAAGCGCCTGGCACGCCGGGCGCTCCGTGGACGATGCCTTCGAGCCGGTTGAAGAAGCGCCAGGTGTCGTCCGATAGACGGTCGCGCGCGGCGGCGGCGTTCAGAATCAACGAGCGGGTCAGGCTCGGAATTCCGCCCTTGGCCGTTTGATCGTGTATCAGGCTGGTTAGAATTTTCAGGGTCTGCGCCGGGTGGAGCAGCACGTCTTTGGGCAACAGGTTGCAGCCCCGGATCAAGGTGAGGCAGGCACCGAGCTGTTCCTGTTGGAGACGGCCGGACTCGCCGCTGAGATTGCGCAAGGTCACCCGCAGCAGCCGCGTGGCCAGCTCAATGCGCTCGGCATAGCGGCCGACCCAGAACAATTGCTCGGCGATCCGACTGGGCACTTCTAATGCCGATGGATGCCGGTCCTTCAACGGCCGCGGGCTTTTCACCTCGGCCTGGGTGGTGAAATCCGCGCCTTGACCCTGCACCCATACGTCCTTGGTGAATCCCGCGTGGCTTGGCCACAACTGCGGGGCCTGGCCGGATTTCCCCACCCGCGCGAGGCCGCTTGGCAGGACCATTGGCCCTTCCGCAGAGTTCAGGGCGAACGCGCGCCAGATCACCGGGCGATGCCGGATCCCGCGGGCTTCCAGCGCCGGAGCCTCGCTGGGAGTGATGTCTAACTGGGCGACGAAATCGTAGGGCCGCTCTTCGATCAACCCCATCCATTGCTTGCGCGCGGAGGACGACAGCGTGGCGCAGCGGATCGGCAGCAGCGGGTCGGCATTGAACGCCGAGAGCAGGACGTAACGGTGAAGCTGGTCCATCACCCGGCGGCGGACTTCGGGCTGACTGAGCCACCAGGTTTCCACGAAGGGCAGCTTGATTTCCTCGCCGAACCACTTGCGGCAGACGCCGGGGAGAAATGGCATCAGTGCGGGCGTGGCCGCGAAACCCGAGCCCGGCGCGTTGGCCAGCGCGACATTTCCCGTCCGCCACGCCTCCACCAGCCCGGGCACGCCGCCACCGCCGCGGACCCAGTGCTCGAGCGGGTCCAGCCCGTTGTCATCGACGCGGCAGGCGACGCCGTCGATGCGGCGCAGGCCACCGAGGGTTTTCAAAAACAGGCGGCGCTCGCGGACCGTTAGATCGGCCGGCTCGACCAGCGGAAATCCTAACAAGCGGGCCTTGTAGGCATGTTCGAAATACGACGGATGGCGAAACCCGGGCGTTAGAAAAACGACGTTGGGCATCTCCCCGCGCACCGGCTGGAGCGACTGGAGCGTGGTGCGCTCCAGATCGAAAAACGACCCGAGCCTGGCGATCCGCAGCGCTTCAAACTGGTCGGCCAGCAGGCTCGAGGTGACGTTGCGATTCTCCAACACCTGGCCCAGTCCGCCGGGCGCGCCGGTGTGATCCCGCAGGACGGTCCAATGGCCGTTAGACGCGCGGACCAGATCGCAACCCGTGGTGATCACATGCCGTCCGCCGACCGGCTGGACGCCGCGGGCGTATTGAAGAAATGCCGGGCTGGAATGTACCAGGTCCGGCGGGATGAGGCCTTTACTCAGCAACTCCTGCGGGCCGTAAAGGTCCGCCAGCACCGCATCGATCAGGCGAATCCGTTGCGCCAGACCTGCGGACACATCCGCCCAATCCGTCGGCGAAACTAACAGCGGGATGGGATCGAGCTCATACGGCTGGCCGACGGCACCGGCATCGCTGTAAACATTGAAGGTCGTGCCGAGATCCGCGATCATCCGCGTGGCGGCGGCCGCGATGGACTGGCGTTCTTCCGTACTCCAGCGCTGGAGTTTCCCGCTGAGA
Organism: Akkermansiaceae bacterium; assembly: GCA_031389115.1. Taxonomy (GTDB): domain Bacteria; phylum Verrucomicrobiota; class Verrucomicrobiia; order Verrucomicrobiales; family Akkermansiaceae; genus Luteolibacter. The sequence continues at coordinate 12,283 of JANMSI010000045.1, read as the reverse complement.
TTCTGCCAATGCGGCCGCACCTGGCCGCGCCCGTCGCTCATTTCATCCCACACCGGAACCGCCGCCCCGGCACTGGACGGCGGCGACGAGGTGGGGGGGATACGAAAGCTTTCGGCCATGAATCTGAAGTCGCCCGCAGACGATTGAGTCAAGGCTCTATGGGATCATCCGCAAGTCCAGCGTGAAGGGAAAATCGGGACTAACGGGTGCCTCTCTGGCCTGCATCTTACCTCCGGTATGACCGTGCTGGAAAAAGCGGGAGAGCCTTCGCGCCTCGGCCTCATACGAATTCACCGGAAAACTTTCGTGGCTCAATCCACCGGGGTGCGCGGCATGATAGGTGCAGCCGCCCAGCGAGCGATCGTTCCATGAATCGAGCAAATCGAACACGAGCGGCGTGTGGACCGGGATGGTCGGATGCAGGCAATTTGGCGGCTGCCAGGCGCGGTAGCGGACGCCCGCGACGAACTCGCCGTGCGTGCCGGTGGCGTGCAGCGGCACGCGGATTCCGTTGCAAGCGATGGAGTGCCGCTCGCCCGTTAGGCCGCGGATGAGCAATTGCATCCGCTCCACCGAGCTATCGACATAGCGCACCGCGGCTCCCGCGCCGCCTTCCTCGCCGAGCACGTGCCACGGCTCGATGGCGTGGCGCATTTCGACCTCAATTCCCTTCTGGGTAAATTCCCCGATCCGCGGGAAACGGAACTCCAGATGCGGCGCGAACCAATCGTCCTCGATCCGGTAGCCCTGTTCGCGCAGATCGGCCAGCACATCGCGGAAATCCTGCCAGATGAAATGCGGTAGCATCCACCGGTCGTGGATTTCACTGTCCCACCGGACCAGCGGCTTGGTGTAAGGCTCGCGCCAAAACCGCGAAACCAACGCCCGCAGCACAAGATGCTGGGCGAGGCTCATCTGATAGTGCGGCGGCATTTCAAAGTTTCGCATTTCTAGCAGACCGAGCCGTCCGGTCGAGCTGTCCGGGCTGTAAAGCTTGTCGATGCAGAACTCGGCCCGGTGCGTGTTGCCGGTCGGGTCGATCAGCAAATTCCGGAACGCGCGGTCCACATTCCACGGCAGCGGAGTGGCCTCGCCTTCGAGGGTTTTGAAGGCGACCTCCAGCTCGTGGATCGAGTCGTTCCGCGCCTCGTCGATCCGCGGCGCCGGCGAAGTAGGACCGACGAAAAGTCCGGAAAATAGATAGCTTAGCGACGGATGATGGTTCCAAAACGTGATCATGCTGCGCAGCAAATCGGGCCGCCGCAGCAGCGGGCTGTCCGATGGCGTGGCCCCGCCGATGATGATGTGATTGCCGCCGCCGGTCCCGCAATGGCGGCCGTCGATCATGAATTTCTCGGTCGCCAGACGGCAAAGATGCGCCTCCTCGTAAAGCACCGAGGTATTTCTAACAAGCTCATCCCACGAGGCGGCCGGATGGAGATTCACCTCGATCACACCGGGATCGGGCGTGACTTTCACCACGCTGATCCGGGAGTCGAAGTCCGGCGGCGTGCCCTCGGTGATGACCGACATGTTCATCGAAACCGCGGTCTGCTCGATGGTCGCCACGAGGTCGAGGAAGTCCTCGGTCTCAGCGACGGGAGGCAGGAAAATATGCAGGATTCCGTTGCGCGGCTCGATGCACAGCGCGCTGCGGGTGATCCACGAGGCGGACTCCTGGTCCTCGGGCTTGCGCTCCCAAGGGCGATCGGGTGCCGAGTCACCGCCCTCACCGACGAGGCCCGAGGCTGCCTTTTCTAACTCCCGCCGCCGCTTCGCGAGCACGCTGCTAGAAGCTTGGAGAAACTCTGGGGTGTCCCGCGTCGGATCCGGCGGGACGTGCCACGGATAGTCTTCCTTCGAGACGAACGGCAGCGAATCCAACGGCAGGCGGTAGCCCATCGGCGAGTCGCCCGGTAACAGATAGAGCGTGTCGTCCCGCAGGAACCACGGCCCGCTGGTCCACCGCAGCCCATGGCCGGTCATCCGCCGCTCCAACGGCAGCGCGTAGCCCACGACTTGCTGGATGCCCTGGTCAAACAAGCGGGCGAAGCGGTCACGCTCGAGCTTGCTGCTCAGATTCGACTTGAGCGGGTCCACGTTTTCCGGCAGCCGCTTTTCCCGCCAGACGTAGTAGAGAACATCCTCGTAGGCCGGCATCATCCACTTGGGATCCGCGCCGAGTGCGATCGTTAGAGCATTGCCGAAGCGTTCGGCATGGGTCGCATCGTATTGGTAGTCGTGGGATTCATCCGCGATCAACGAGTCGTCCTCCCACATCGCGTGGCCGTCCTTGCGCCAGTAACAGGCCAGCGACCAGCGCGGCAGCACCTCGCCGGGATACCATTTTCCCTGGCCGTAAAACAACAGCCCGCCGGGCGCGAATTTCGCCCGCAACCGCTTGATGAGCTGGCCGGAAAGCTTGCGTTTCGTGGGTCCGTCCGCCGCGTTGTTCCACTCGTCGCCGTCGAAGTCATCCATCGAAATAAACGTCGGCTCGCCACCCATGGTTAGACGGACATCCATCGCCTGAAGGTCCTCATCGATCTTCCGGCCGGTCTTTAAAATCTCGTGCCATTGGTCATCCCGATACGGCAGCGTGGTGCGCGGCGATTCATAAATCCGGGTCACCGTCATTTCGTGCTCCATCGTGGATTCGCACGGCTCGTGACCGCCGGTGACCGGAGCCGCGCTGGAAGGATCGGGTGAGCAGGCGAGTGGCAAATGCCCTTCTCCGGCAAGCAGCCCGGACGTCGGATCGAAACCGATCCAACCCGCGCCGGGTAGATAAACTTCCGTCCAGGCGTGCAGATCCGTGAAGTCGATTTCCGAGCCGACCGGACCATCCAGCGACTTCACGTCCGGTTTCAGCTGGATCAAATAACCCGAGACGAACCGGCTCGCCAACCCGAGGTGGCGCAGCAGCACCACCAGCAACCACGCCGAATCGCGGCAGGAACCGGACGCTTTTTCCAGCGTCTCCTCCGGCGTCTGCACCCCGGGCTCCATGCGGATTCTGTATTCAATCGCGTGCTGCAAGTGCGCGTTGATTTTCACCAACACATCGACTGTGCGACCGGTTTCCCCCCTGAATTGGGAAATCAGTCCGCTCATCAATTCATCGGCCTTCTCCACCGCCAGAAACGGGGCCAGCTCGCGCTTTTGCTCCGCATCATAGTCGAAGGGAAACTCCTCCGCCGCCGGCTCCAGGAAGAAATCGAAGGGATTCTGCACCGACATTTCCACGACCAGGTCCACCTCGATATCGAGCCGGGCGGTCGGCTCCGGGAACATCAGCCGCGCCAAATAGTTTGCCTGCGGATCCTGCTGCCAGTTGATGAAATGCTGCATCGGCCCGACTTTCAGGCTGTAGGCGAGAATGTTAGACCGGCAGTGCGGAGCGGGTCTCAGCCTGACCACATGGGCGCCGTGGGTAACCGGACGTTCGTATCGATAACTGGTCCGATGGTGCAGGGCGACGTGGATGGACATAGGGTTCGCCGCAGGCTTAGCAACTTCGGTGCCGAATTCCTACCAAACTCGCAACGGAATTTCCCGACGAAGCGGGCCGGCGCTTCGCCAAATTGCCCTTGCCTCTCCGCCCCGGTCGGATACCTCCATCCGATGAAATCAACCGCTCCCGACGCCGGAGCACAGGCGATCTTCGAAATCTCCCACGCCCAGGTCTGGCGCGGTGAAACGCTGGCCCTCCGCGATTTTTCACTGACGCTGGTCCACGGAGAAAGCGTGGCAATCCTCGGCCCGAACGGAGCTGGGAAAAGCACCTTTCTCAAACTGCTCACCGGCGAGGTCCGGCCCGCCGCGGAGCAGGGAACCTCGTGCCGGTTGTTCGGCGACGATCGCTGGTCGCTGGAGGAAATCCGCCACCGGATCGGAGTGATCATGCCGGAGGATATCGCGCGATTCCATCCGCGTGAACTCGCCCGCGACACCGTCTTGGCTTCGCTGCGCGGCGCGTTCGGCCGGACCCGCGAGATGCGGTTTTCCCGCGAGGAAAAAGCGCGCGCCCGCAGTGCCATGGAACTCATGGGCGTCGCCGAGTTGGCAGAGCGCGATTTCGGGGAACTCTCGTCCGGCGAGCGGCGGCGGATTCTCATCGCCCGCGCGCTGGTCCACGGGCCGCAGGTGCTGGTGCTCGACGAACCCTCGACCGCCCTGGATTTTGCCGCTGCCATCCAGCTCACCGGCACCCTGCGGTCCTTGCTCGCCGCGGGCACCGATTTAATTCTCGTGACCCATCATCCCGGTGAGATTCCGCCAGAAATCGAGCGGGTCATCCTGCTGCGCGGAGGCCAAGTTTTCGCAGATGGACCCAAGCGGGAAATCCTCACAGCCCGCCGCCTAAGCGAACTCTATCAGGTGGAACTCTCGGTCGTCTGGGCCGGCGGCTGGTGCGACGTCCGGCCCGCGTGTCGGGCAAAATGAAATGCGCCGTTGGACACGATATCCTCGGCAAAGAGCGTTCAGGTTGAACGTGCTCCTTTTTGATACTTCAGGCAGCCTATCAGAACGGAAACTTGCCGCCGCCGAGGCCTTTCATCATGTCCTTCATGCCGCCGGCACCGCCCATTTGCTTCATCATGGCGCCCATCTTGCCGGGCGAGCGCATCATCTTGCGCATTTCGCCGAACTGTTTGATGAGTTGATTGACCTCCATGATCGAGGTGCCAGAACCGGCGGCGATCCGCTGGCGGCGGGAGCCCTTGATGATTTCGGGGCGGGTGCGTTCGAGCATCGTCATCGAGAGCACGATGGCTTCGGTGCGCTTGATTTTTTTGGAATCAAAGGCCCCGGCGGGAAGCTGTTTCTTGATCTTGCTGAAGCCCGGCATGAGACCTAACAATCCTTCGAGCGGCCCTAGGTTCTGGATCATTTTCATTTGGTCGAGGAAGTCGGTGAAATCGAATTTTCCTTCCTGCATCCGCTTCATCGAGCGCATCGCGTCGGCCTCGTTCACCTTGTCGGCGACCTGCTCGACCATGCCGACGATGTCGCCCATGCCGAGGATCCGGTCGGCCATGCGGCTCGGGTGGAACTCGAAAAGCTGGTCCAGCTTTTCGCCTTCACCGGCATACTTGATCGGCTTGCCGGTGACGGCTCGCATCGAGAGCGCCGCACCGCCGCGGGCGTCGCCATCGAGCTTGGTGAGGATGATGCCGGTGATGCCGACCGCTTCGTCGAAGTGCCGGGCGACGGAAACCGCCTGCTGGCCCGTGGCTGAATCGGCGACCAGCAAGGTCTCCTTCGGCTTGACGAAAGTGTGCAGGCGCTTGAGTTCGGCGATGAGCCGCTCGTCGATTTCCTGGCGGCCGGCGGTGTCGAAAATGAGCACGGTGCCCTGTTGTTTCTCGGCCCAGGCAAGCGCATCGCCGGCGACCTTGACGACATCGGTCTCAGTGGCTTCCGGGGTGTAGCAAGGGACATCGATTTGCTTGGCGAGCACCGCCAACTGGTCGATCGCGGCGGGGCGATAAAGGTCGCACGCGATGAGCAGCGGCTTGCGTCCTTCCTTTTTCAAGCGGTTCGCCAGCTTGGCGGAGGTGGTGGTTTTACCCGCGCCGTTGAGTCCGCAAATCAGGATGCGCGCGGGCGGATTGAGATCGAGCGGGGCCTGGTCGCCGCCTAACAAGGCCTCGAGCTCGTCATGGAAAATCTTGACGATTTGTTCGCCGGGTTTGATCGACTTGAGGACATCTTCGCCGAGCGCCTTTTCCTTCACCCTGCCGATGAAATCCTTGGCGACGCCGAATTCGACATCGGCCTCAAGCAGCGCGATCCGGATTTCGCGCAGCGCGTCGGCGATGTTTTTTTCCGAAATGCGGCCCACGCCACGAAGGTTGCGGAAGGTCTTGTCGAGACTGTCGGAGAGGCTGGAGAACATGGTGTTAAAGTCGTGGGTTCTAAAATTTCAATCCCGCGGTCGGCGCTCGGAAATAGCGCAAGCCCGTCTGCTGCTTCGCGCTCAGGGGGGAAATGGCTGACATGAAAAGGCGACGATTGCAAGGGCCGCGGCCCAGACGGCCGGGACTATTCCCCTTCCGGCAGATAGGCGGACTCGCGGTCGATTTGGAAGGTCCAGCGGAGCGGGGATTCGGAAGCATTGCCGGCCAGATCTTTCCAAGTGACGGCCACCTGGCAGGCGGGTTGGCGCAGGCGGCGGTTGACCTGCCAGGAGAGCTTTTTCGTTTCGGGCGTGAAGGTGGCCGGGACTTCGCCGAAGCCGGAGACTTTCATCGAGAGGGTCGCGGGATCGAGGTTCTCGATGGCGGACAGATCGGCGGTGATTTCCGGCAGGCGGGAGTTGATGATGGCACCCGCTTCGGGCGTGACGGGATGGGGAGTCGTCTGGACGGGGCTGGCCGCCACTCCGGGCGCGGTGGCGTTGGAACCTTCGCGGAAGGTGGTCGCGGTCTCGAAAATCTTGTCGTAATTCCCGAGGATGATGTAGCGAGGGAGTATTCCGTTAGGTGATGTGCGTTTGATTTTTCCAGGAATGACCGTGAAGGAGAAGGAGTAGCCAAACTCCTCGGCGAGCTTGAGCATTTCCTCGGTGTGGAAACCTCCGGGATAGGCGTAGGTGGTGACTTTCCCGGGAAATTTGGACTCGATAAAGCGCTTGGACTCGCCCATTTCCTTGCGCAGATAGGCGTCGAAGGCGTTCGCGCCCTTTTTCCGATAGTTCTTAACCGTTAGGGGATAGGGGTGGCTCACCGAATGGCTGCCGATCGACAGGCCGCCGGCCGCGAGCATTTCCTGAATCATCGGGGTGGTCAGGGCTTTGCCACCGCCGTCGATGTAGTTCTTGTAGAGGAAGACCGTGTAAGGGTAGCCGAACTCTTTGAGGATCGGGAAGGCATCGGTGTAAACGGACTTCCAGCCGTCGTCGAAGGTGATGAGGATGGCATTCGCGGGGATCTGGGTTTCGCCTTTTTTCCAAGCGGTGAATTCCGCGAGGGTGATCACCTTTATCCCGAACTGGCGGATGGCCTCCATCTGCTTGCGGAACTTGGAGGTGTGAATCCGCATCGCCGTCTCCGGCAGATTTTCCGCGAGATCGTGGTAACCGATGACCGAGACGCGGACGCCGTCGTCGGGGATGGCGGGTTCTTCGATCACCGGCGGGACCACGGGTGGCGCGGGTGACTGAATTTCCTGAGCCCGCGAACAAACGGCGGTGAAAAGGAGAAAGAAGCAGGCAAATTTCATCATCGGCGCGGCGAAAATAGAGTCACATGCCTGTTTTTGGAAGCCCCAAGACACGGAAGATCTAGGCTCCGGGGGGCGTGCCGGCTCGAGGAGAAGAGGAGGGCACCGCGAATCCGGCAAATCCGGCGAATCCGGCGAATCTTCGCCTCGGACCTGACCCCGCCGTTGTTTTATAGTGCCGCACATCAATTTATGGAGATGCCTTCTGGCAGCCAACAGGCGGGACACCGATCTGATAACACAGCCGGGACGGCCATCCTACATGGGTGTTTCCACAAATCGTCCAACGCGACTTTTCGCCCGTGTCACGGCTGCTGGCAGCCATAAAAAAAGGCGGGGGCAACGAATTGTCCCCGCCTTGATTGAATGAATCGGCAAGCGTCGGTCACCGACCAGCCGTGACGCCGGAACGGCGGCGGCGGAGCAGGCCAGCTCCGAGGAGCAGCCCGGCGAAAGCCGTGGATGGCTCGGGGACGGCGGTCCAAGTCAGCGTCGAACCGGTGAATGTGAATTGCCCTTGCCCAAGAACACTGCCATCGGAAGCCAGTCCGCCCGTGGGACTGAATGAGGTGAAGATGGAGCCGAGCGATGTGGGTTTGCCCGTGCCCGAGAAGATGTTGGTCCAGCTCTTGGCGGTGTCCCAGAAGGCGTTGGCAAACGTGTTGCCGCCTAACACGACTTTGAAAACGGAGGAGCCACCCGCGACCGAGCCGGAACCGCCATTGGCCAGCACCGAATCGTAGGTTCCCGTCGCGGCGTCGGACGCCCCCACGCCCGGGTCGCCCGGGGAGACAGCTCGCAGATCCCACTCGAAGATCGAGCCGGAGCCATAGCTGAGGGTGCTGGAAAAGGTTTGCTGGCCGACGCCGTTGTTTACCCCGGCAATTCCTGGCGCGTGGGTTCCCACAACGCCGGTTCCCGCCGCAGCGATGGTAGTAGCTCCTCCAATCGTGCCTCTCCCGCCCAATGTGGGAGTTCCGGATGCCGAGGATCCGCCCACAGTCACAGCTGTATTGCCCAAGCTACCACTTGTTCCGTCACCGACGATAAGAGTGCCACCGTTGATCTGGGTAACGCCCGTGTAAGTGTTCGCACCGGTTAGGGTCAGCTTGCCGGTTCCGGCCTTCGTGAGCTGGCCGCCATTGCTGGTGCTGGAAATAATGTTCGAGGCGGTGGTGTTTCCCGAGCCATTCACCAGAAGGCCAAAGGTATTCAACGCGAGAGTGGAACCGGAGAGAGCCAATGTCCCGCCCCCATTTGTAGAGGTGATGGTCGCCATCGTGTTGAGCGTGAGAGATCCGGAAAAGGTATTTGTCCCGCTGGTGTTCGTTCCGCTGATCGTTCGGGTCCCCTGAGTGCCACTGGAAGATGCACGAATTGTGATCGCGCTGGCAACATTCACGCCTCCCGCCGTCGTGGCGAGGTTGATGGTGGCTGTCGGGGTGTTGGAAGAATTTTGCCCGAGAAACAGGGCGCTATTATTCGCCGATCCAGCGGAGGACGCGGCGGTGCCAAACTGCAAAGTGCCGGAATCGATGAAGGTGCCGCCATTGTAGGTGTTGGCTGCGTTGTAAACCACCGTGATGTTCGATGCGCCTTGGCTGGCTACGACGGAATTACCGCCGGTTGCGCTGATGACGTTGCTGAACGTTACGACATTGGTGCCCCCGCCGCTGTTGCTGATGCGGAGTTGATTGCCGGTCCCGTTGGTATCCAGCGAGATTGTTCCCCCAAAGGTGAGATTTCCACCGGTCGTTCCATTTGCTTGGATCAGAGAGACGCCAGTGCCGCCCGGGTTGAATACCAAAGGAGCATTAACGATTTGATTAACGTTTGAAGAGTTAATCACGGCAGGGGTGTTTCCGCCGAAGTCGTACAAGGTGATCGTGCTGCCCTGAAGTGTGAAGCTCTGGTTGGCATCACTACCGATATTCTCGTAGTTCAGCCGATATCCCGAGTAAGAATTGGCATTATTGAGGGTTGTAGAACCAGTCCGCCCGGCATTGTGCCATCCCTGCCCGACAAACAGATTGTAGTTGCCACCGAATCCGTTGTCCCAATTGCTGAAGGTTTGGAAGTCATTACTCGTCGTGCCCCTCCAACCGCTACCCGTCTGGGCGGAAAGCGGAGTGACGGCGAAAATAAAGCTCACGGCACCTAGGGGAGTGGCCAGAAGAAGGAGGGGTGAATTTGGACTGTACAAGTTCATGATGAGACGTGGTGACTATGGGGGGAATGTCCGCTTCTAAGTCAGGGTTTAAAGAAATAATGGCCGCCGGTCGATTTTAGAACTTGGACACGTCCTCGGTGCACCCCCCCACCATCGACGCGGGGAACAAAGAGTCTTGGATTTGAAACAATCCATCTGAGCGGAAGCGAGACGCGGAGGAGAACATCCTTCTTAATCTGTGCCGCGTCTCCCTCTGCGCCCTCTCCGTTTCGCTTAAAAACGCGATCAGCGGGAGCTTCGCTCAATCGCAGCGTTGAATGTCGCGGTACCGGCATTTACGACGTTTGCCGTTGCAGCGCTGGTGGCACTTGGCGCAGTGGGGTTGTCCGCCCAGTTGGCAGCAGTGGACCAGTCGGCAGAACTGTCGCCATCCCCACGTCTGGCTGCCCGCCTGCGCGGAGCCGGAGAATGAAATGAGGGCGGCGGCGGCGGGCAGCAGGAGGCGGCCGAAGAAGTAAGGGCGGGATTTGAGTGGGTTTGGGCTTGCGATAATTCCGAGAAAGTCGGTCGCGGCAGCCGAGGGACGGGCGGTATGATATCCACACGCAAACGCCCGTCCCTTGAGAGTTTGTACCCAATCGGGTTAAACCCTGTGATCGGGCGTTTCCAGGGTCGCCTGGCTGCCGGGGAGGAGGCTTTGAGGAATTCTCGACTTTCGCTACAACGCCGAAAAGTTGAGGATGGAGCGAGATCCACTCGGACCTTCCGCACTCCCCCCGGGGTTCCCTCTCCTGTCTGGAGAATATTTTACTCGGCGACCGGTGGTCGCCGCTACGCGAGATGTTTTCGCCCCATCTATGAAAAGCCGTGCGTTCCGAAGCCCCACCCTCTAGCAGATGGAAGTTCGATATACCAAAAACCCTTATGTCCGCCGCCTCCTCCCGATTCCGGGCCCCATGATCCTGCCCTATGCCGATCGCGATACCGAAGAACTGTTCCGCAAGGAATTCAAAAAGCGCTTCTCTTCCATCGGCCGGATTGCGAAATCCGGCTGGAGGAGACTGCCGCGAATGGCCTTGGGAACGACCAAGCGGCCGGCTTTGCCAAGCGTGATGGTAATGCTCATGCCAATTTGGATACCATTCAGGGGCTGCTGTCACAAGGGGGGAACTCGAGTAAGGAGGGTGGGACTGCGGCCCGCCTGCCGTTGAAAAACCGAAAGAGAAGAGCGCTGCATTTTCTCACCGCATCGGCATCGTGGACGAGACGTCCATGGACGAATGGCACATAGTTAAGCCGTGTCCGTCATTCTTCCGTCCCGGCGGGACCGTTGGAAATTAGCCGGTGGCGTGAGCCCTGATCCTTATACACAACTTCCCCGCCGGGCGCGGGTTGCCGCTGAAGTCCGGGCCGGGGCGCTGAACCTAACAAGATCCGCCCGGCCCCCCGCTTGGAATCCGGGCAGCGCGAAGCCGGCGGGCCCGGAGGACCGCCTCAGCCCGTTTCGCCCGTGTCACCCGCCATGAAACGCCTGCCACGCGCAGGCGAAATCCCTGACCCGCGCCAGCCCCTGCCAGATCGACTGCGGTCCCGGCGCGCCATCGCTTTTGCGCCCGAGATGCCCGCCGAGTTTGCCCACGATGCCGATGAACTCCGACAGTGACGGCTCCCCCGCCTCCTTTCTGCGTTTCACCACCGCGCACGCCGATTTCCATTCCGCCTCTTCAAACACACAGCCGCACGGCAGGTCCGGGCACTGCCGCCCGAGATGCGTTAGATAGAGGATTCGCCACGCGATGACCGCATAGATCATCAGCGCATTGATCAGCGCCGGGCCGGTCTTGAACTGGATGCGCTCCACCCGGCAGCCGGTTTTCAAAACCCGGTGAAACACTTCGATGTCCCAGCGCCTCAGGTAAAGATTCAGAACCCGCCGCGCCTCCTCCAGCGTGGTCACTTCCTTGCTGGTGAGCAGCAGCCAGCGGATCGGATCTTCTCCGGCGGGCGGATCGGTCTCTTCGGCCAGGATCGCCCAAAACGACACCTCCTGCAGCTTCGAGCCCTTGCGGTGGGGAGGGCGCGGCGTGATCTTCATCGCCCGGATGACCTGGCGCACCGTGCGCGCGCTGCGGAAAGTGGCCACCGTGCTGCCCTTGACCTTCTTGGTGCCCTTCCGGGCGCGCATTTCAAACCCGGTTTCCCCCAACACCGGAGCGCTCTCCAGCGCGGCAAAGAGTTTGGACGGCCCGCCCTCCACCACCCCCACCAACGCGCGGTCCTGATTGGCGCGGATGATCCACCCGGCGCGGGGACCGCCATCCGCCAGCCCCCACGCCTGATAGACCTCGAAGATGTCGCCCTCGCGGTCGCTGATGGACACCACTTCGCACTCCGGCAATTCGCGGGCCAATTCCGAAGCCTTCCGGTAGCCGTCGAGCCAGCGCTGGCTTTCCTTGTCCGCAATGGGCCGTTGTTTGCGGCTTGCGGCGGAGCGGAACGTCGCGTCGTCGCGCAGCACGATCGCCTTAGTCCAGCAATCCCAACGGCAGCCCCTGTTCGGAAACCACATACTGCGAGTGCATGAAAAAGCCCCGGCGGTGTTCGTCATTGAGCGGCCCGAGACCTTGGGTCGCCTTCATGTGGGAGAAATCCAGTTCGGTGGTGTCCTGGGACACCACCACACAGTCCTGCCCCGCACAGCGCTCCATGGTGGCCCGCGCGTGCGGAGCGATCAACGCCTCCGGGGCGAAATCCTCACAATGGAGCAGGCGGAAGGCCGCCATGGTTTCGGCCCACCCGCCGCTGGCTGCCGAAATGCTGGCGGCGGGTGATTTTGCCAGCGCCGCGGCGACCTTGCCCAAACGCCGGCTGCGCCTCAGGTCCTTG
>JANMSI010000007.1:0-7402 GCA_031389115.1 Akkermansiaceae bacterium | reverse complement strand
CCTGCCATACAGTTTTCGGTGCCAGCCTGGAAACATCGGCGTGATGGAAGTCATTGATGGTCAATGAGCAATTATCAAGCCAACCCGCAGCAAATCTAACATTATGTTATCCCAAACGACTCTTAAGTTAGCGCCATTCGGTTCAATCCTCACGTATCGAATCGATCGAATCGCCAGTTCAATCGGGACCATTTCTGGCCGCATCCAGAATCGCGCAGTGGACATCTTCCGCCGATTTCACGGGGAAATCGGAACCTAGCAGAACCGGGCGTTCGTCACCGGGAACGATGTCCCTGCCGTGCGAGCCTTTCACCAGCGAGGCATCCAGCGGGATAACGTCTAGCAGACCGCGAAGTCCGAGCTTTTTCTTCAGCAGAAATTTCGCGATCCGTAGTTTGGGACAGACGATCGCGGGATCGATGAACAGCTCGCACGGATCGTAGCCCGGCTTGCGATGGATATCGATGGTTCGCGCGTAATCGGGTGCGACCGCGTCGTTCTCCCAGAAATAATAAGTGAGCCAGGCGTCGGCGGCGGCGATGGCGATGAAGTCCCCGGCCCGCTCGGTGGCCACGCCTTGGTGCCAGAATTCCGAGGCGATGCGGACTTCGTCGATTCCCGGTGTGGATACTAACAAGGCACGGACTTCCTCGCGGATCGCCGGATCGTTCACGTAAACATGCGCCACCTGATGATCGGCGATGGCGAAGGCGCGGGACGCCCCGCAGTCGAGCGTTTCGAGACCGAGCTCGTCCTTGATCTGGAGCCAGCCTTTTTCGCGGAACAGCCGGTTCAGATGAATCGTGCGGCTAACAGGGGAAATGCCGTATTCCGAGAGCACCAGCACGCGGATGCCACGGGACTCGTAGTAGTTGATGAGGTCGGTGGCCAGCGTGTCGATCTTGCGGAGTTCGGCCGGGATGTTAGGAGCGAGTGGACCATCCTTCTGGAGCGGATAGTCAAGGTGCGGCAGATAGACGAGGCTGAGTGTCGGCGAGTGTTTCTCCTCGACCCATTTCGCGGAGGCGGCGATCCATTCGGACGAGGCGATCCCCGCGGCCGGACCCCAGAAGGCTTGGAAGGGAAACGGGCCGAGGTCCTTCTTCAATTGCTCGCGCATGTCCATCGGCTGGGTGTGGACATCGAAGACCTTGCGCCCGTCCGCCGGATACAGCGGCCGCGGGGTGATCGAGAAATCCGCGGTGGAATGCATGTTATACCACCAGAACAACTTCGCGCAGGTGAAGCCGGGAATCTCGCGCCGCAGCTTGTCCCACAGCTTCTCGCCGCGGACAAGGTGATTGCTTTGTTTCCAGAAACGCACCTCCGCGCTTTCGCGGTCGTACCAACCGTTAGCGACGATCCCATGCTCCGCCGGGGAAGTCCCGGTGACGATGGATGACTGCGCCGTGCAAGTCACCGCGGGAAATGCGGGCTTGTAGGATTGCAGGCCGTTTTTCTCCGCGAACTTGGTCAGCCCCGGCATGTCCGTGCCTAACAAGGAGCGGGAAAGTCCGACGAGATTGATGACGGCGAGGCGCATGGGTGGGATCGTGTTATACGAATGACTCCAAGGGAAGCACTTGGATGGAATCCCCAAGCAGGTAGGCTTTGCGGCCGGGATAAATCACAAGCAACTCATCCAGTTTTAAATCATCCATGGCGATTTTCATAGAAGCGGTGAGCTTGGGCGCATCCCGCCGCTTGCACTCGATGCCGATTCTTTTCCCGTCCTTGAACAAAAGGAGATCGAGTTCCGCGCCGTTGTGGGTCGCCCAGAAGTACTCCTGATCCGGCTGATAGTGGCGGAGAACCTCTTCGATCGCATAGCCTTCCCAAGACGCGCCGATTTTCGGATGAGTGAGCAAATCGCCTTGCGATTTGATGTGGGTGAGCGTGTGAAACAGTCCGGAATCGCGGAAGTAGATCTTGGGGGCTTTGACCTGGCGCTTGCCCAAATTTTCATGCCACGGCTGGAGCTGGCGGATCATGAACGTGTGAGTGAGAAGGTCGATGTATCGGCGCGTCGTGGTGGCGGAGACCCCCATGGCTCCGGCGATTTCCGACGCATTCCAAGTTTGCCCATGGTAGTGCGCGAGCATTGTCCAAAACCGCATCATGGCGACAGGGGAAATTCCCATACGTGATGCAGGGAGGTCACGTTCTAGAAATGTACTGATAAAACGACTCCGCCAGACGGCGCTGTCCTCATCGTTCTCCGCGAGAAATGACAGCGGGAATCCTCCGCGCAGCCAATGCTGAGGCATCGCCTCCGCGCCGACTTCGGATAGGTTGAACCCGCTCAGCTCCAGTGTCTCGATCCGCCCGGCCAAGGATTCCGACGACTGGCGGAGCAACTCGGGGGCCGCGCTGCCGAGTACAAGAAATTTCGCAAGGTTCGGTTGGCGGTCAGCCAGCACCCGCAGCAGCGGAAACAATTCAGGCTTCCGCTGGATTTCATCGATGACGATCAAGCCGGTCAGATTTTCCAGAGCCAGCTTGGGCTGATCCAAGCGCGCCAGGCTTTCCGGATCTTCCAGATCGAAATAGTTGACCGAATTCGACGAAACGAATTCCCGCGCCAGAGTGGTTTTTCCACATTGCCGGGGACCCAGCAATGCCGTCACCCGACCACGCCGCAAGGCCGTCTCGATCTCGGTTTTTACTCCGTCACGGTTAATCACAGGAACATTTTACCATGAAAATCGAATACTTAAAGTAGGATTTTCATGGGTTTTTTATACGTGCCCAATCTGTCTCGCGGCTTGCAGGGTGTTTTTCATTAGCATCGCGATCGTCATCGGACCGACGCCGCCGGGGACGGGGGTGATGGCGGCGCAGCGCGGGGCGACTTCCTGATAAGCGACATCGCCGGTGAGGCGGTAGCCGGATTTTTTGCTGGCGTCGGGCACGCGGTTGATGCCGACGTCGATGACGACGGCTCCGGGTTTCACCCAGTCGGCCCTGACCATTTCCGGACGACCGACGGCGGCGATGAGGATGTCCGCACGGCGGCAGATGGCGGGGAGATCCTTGGAGCGCGAGTGGGCGATGGTGAC
This sequence comes from Akkermansiaceae bacterium, assembly GCA_031389115.1. Classification (GTDB taxonomy): domain Bacteria; phylum Verrucomicrobiota; class Verrucomicrobiia; order Verrucomicrobiales; family Akkermansiaceae; genus Luteolibacter. Next base: position 4,343 of record JANMSI010000007.1, on the reverse strand, counting down.
GGTAGCGTTGGCGTGCTTTGAAACTAACAATAGCGCCATCGGCTTGCCAACGATCATGCTGCGGCCGATGACGACGGCTTCCGCGCCGTGAGTGTCGATGCCGGAAACTTCCAGCAGTTTCATGCAGCCGGCCGGGGTGCAGGGAACGAAACCGGACGAGTCTTCGAGCACAAGCTTGGCGACGTTTTCCGGGTGGAAGCCATCGACGTCCTTGCGCGGGTCGATGGCGCCGATGACGGCTGCCTCGTCGATGTGTTTGGGCGGCGGCGATTGGACGAGGATGCCGTGGACGGCGGGGTCGGCGTTGAGATCGCGCACGACCTGGAGCAATTCTTCCTGCGTCGTTTCCGCGGGAAGTTCGATTTTCACCGAGTGGAATCCAAGCTCGGTGCAGGTGCGGGATTTCGAGCCGACATAGACCTGCGAGGCGGCATCGCTGCCGACCAACACGACGGCCAGGCCGGGCTTGATGCCACGCGCTAACAGGGCGGCGGTTTCCGTGCGGCATTCGTCCAGCACGGCAGCGGCCACGGATTTTCCATCGAGAATGATCGGTGAGTTCATGGGAGAGATTTCAGGCATCGTCGGTCCCCTCGAGAAGGATGGCTTGGACGCGGTTGAGTTGAGCTTGGAAGGCAGCTTCGTCAAGCTTGGGCGGGACGACGATGATCTCATCAAAAATGACGGTGACGCGGCTGAACGGCTTGGGAATGACCAAACCGTCCCAAGTTTTCAAGCGCCAGGCCGAGGAATAGCACGCGTGGATCGGGACGATCGGCGCGCCGGACGACTCCGCGAGCTTGATCACCCCGGGATGAAAGCTGTAGCGCGGGCCGCGCGGGCCGTCCGGAGTGATGCAGACATCGAGCCCCTCCAGCAACGCGCGCTTCATCCCAATTAAGGCCGCCACCGCCCGCCGGGACGAGGATCCGCGCACGGCGCCGAGGCCGAAGACCGCCATCGCGCTCGACAGGATCGCGCCATCCTTGCTGGCGCTGGTGAGCACCACGGATTTCCTGCCGTTGCCACCGGTCTTCCACCAGATCGGCGGGATGGTGAAAATCCGGTTGTGCCACAGCGCGAAAATGACGGGTGTTAGTTTTTCACCCGGCGTGGTGATGCCGCAGTGGTCGTGGATTTCGTAGCGCAGCGTTTTTGCCCAGCAGCGCATGACCCAGCCTGCTAGAAAGCCCAGGATTTCCGCTTTGCGATCACCCCGGATTTCGATGCTTTTGGCGGCACTCATGATTTCTCAGAGGAAGCCGGCGGGATGAAGGGTATCGACGAGGTATTGCTGGCGGGACATCAATTCCTGGTACATCTCGTGCGTTTGCGAGTCCGGATCGCAGCGGGATTCCGCATCTCCGTGCACCAGATAGCTGGCAATTTCCTCGAAACCAAGCGACTCCCCGCTTTGGTTGAAAAACGCGACCGCCGCCTGCATCGCGGCCCCGACCGCGGCTCCCTGCCGGCTGGAAACCGGGACGACCGGCGCGCCGAAAACATCTGCTAGAAGCTGCCGCGTCACCGGACTAACTGCGCCCGGCCCTAGCAGACGGATCTCCGGCGGATCGAATCCCAGATCACGCAGGCGGCTCATCGCATAGCCGAGACCCAGCGCCACGCCCTCCGCCGCGGCGCGGGCCATGTGGGCGGGCGTGAAATTTTCCGGTGTGATGCCATGCAGGACGCCCGTGCCATCGGGCAGCCGCGGAATCGATTCCCCGGTGAAATACGGCAGCAGCATCAGCCCGTCGGCACCCGGCGCGACGGTCGCCACCATCGTTTCAAACTGCTGGGCGGTCCAACCGTAGTGGCGTCGCATCACTTCGGGGGCTAGGGACGCGTTGGTCGTCGTCGCGAGGCCCAGCCACGTGCCGGTCGCGTTGCACAGCGGAGTGATTTCCCCCCGATGATCGATCACCGGCGACTCCCCCACCCCGACGATCACGCCCACCGGTCCCAGCTCGACGGCGACGGTGCCGTTAGAAACACAACCTGCGGCGAGCGCGGCCAGCATCGGCGACGAGCCGCCCGCTCCGACCTGCACCATCTCAGAAACTCCCCACTCGCGCGCAAGGGCGGGGCGAAGCCGCCCGCGGGGTTGGCTTGATCCGCCGATCGGTGGAAGCAAAGACGCCAGCCGCGGATCGATGAAATCCAGAAGCTCCACCGACCACTTCCGCGTGCGGATGTCTAACAATCCTGTGCCCGAAGCGCTGCCGGGCTCGGTCGCCCGCTCGCCGGTGAGCCAGTAGGCGATGAAATCTTGAACTGTTAGCAGGTAGGCGGCGCGTTGGAAATGAAACGGCTCGTGCTGTTTCAGCCACAGGCATTCAGCCGCCGCGGAATCCACGCCCGGCGCCTGTCCGGCGAGTTCGATCAGACCGGGGGCGCCGCCGAACGCGCGGGCGATTTCATCCGCCTGGCGCTTTACCGAAATATCACCCGCTAGTTTCGTCGGGCGGATGATGCGGTTCGCTTCGTCCAGCATCACCAGCCCGCGTTGAGGACCGGCGACACCCATGGCTGCGACGCGCTCCTTTTCGCCATCCAGCGCGGCCAGGCACTGCCGCACTGCGCGGTCCACCGCATCGATCCACTGCGCGGGATTCTGTTCGCGGTAGCCGGCGGGAAGGCCTTCGATCCAATCGTGCGGCATCCACGACTCGGCGCGGATCACCGACGATTCGAGATCCAGGACCACGGCGCGGGTGCCACTATGGCCAACTTCAATCCCCAGAAAATGCATGATGGTTTGATAAAAAATCCAGAAGACTGGTCCTCCGCACCGACGCCATAAGTCTCTCCACGACTGCCGCTTTGACAAGCCCCGCCGCGTGGAAAACCACAGCCTGATCTATCATCCCGCCAGTTCCTCGAACCCGCAGAAAAGCTTCGAGCCCACCGGCGGCTTGGACGGAAGCGGCAGGTCATGCTCCAGATGCCTGCGGCAAATTTCGTGGAAATCATCGGGAGTTTTCGCGCGGCGCATGTCGTATTCGAAATCGCCATCAAGTCCGTGACTGATGTAGGCCAAGGTCTTTTTCATCCGCTGCACATGGCCGAGCGGATTGAATTTCGGCGTCTCGCGGGCGATCTCGTCGTAGAGTTCGAGGACGTATTCCAGAAGATCGCTGTGACTTGGCACGGGCGGCGGGAGCGATCCAAACGCCGCTGTTAGCTGCGAAAAAATCCACGGGTTGCGGATCGCGCCGCGGCCGACCATCAGTCCCGCCGCATTGGTTTGCGCCAGATAGGTTAGACCGGTCTCTACATCGACGATGTTGCCATTGGCGATCACCGGGCAGGGCATCAAACTCACCGCCGTCCGCACCCGATCGGGATGCACGGGTGATTGATAGCGCTCGACGACCGTCCGGCCGTGGATCGTTAGACCGTCGATGGCATGGCTGCGGAAAATTTCCAGCAGCGCCGGGAACTCATCGGCGGTGGTGTAGCCGAGGCGAGTCTTGACGGTGAATTTTCCGGGGATCGCCTCACGCAGCGCGCCGATCAACCGATTGACCGTCTCGGGGCTGCGGAGCAATCCGCCGCCCGCGTCCTTGCGGCAGACAATCGGGGCCGGGCAGCCGAGATTCAGATCGATCCCCGCGATTGGAAATTTCGCCAACTCCCGCGCCGTCCTAACAAGACTCGGCAGGTCCCGGCCGATCATCTGCGCGAATACCGGCCGCCCGGTTTCGTTTTCCACGATCGAGCGGAGGATGTAGCGGTTCAGGCATGACTCCGGGTGGACGCGGAAATACTCCGTCACAAACCAGTCGGGCGCGCCCCGCCGGGCGAGGACCCGCATGAAGGGCAGGTCGGTTACATCCTGCATCGGTGCGAGCACCAGCGCGGGCCGGTCGGGTGGAAGGAAATCACGCATGAGGCGGGGCGGGATGGCACAGTGCCGGTCGCGGCGGGTCAAGGAATTCAATTGACATCCAATGTCGGGAATTGATTCCTCGGATAGGTTAAATAACACCGGAGGTCACAGTGGATGCGGATTTACTACACACCGAAAAAATTCTGGCGGATCGCAAGACGTTCTATCTCGATCTCAAACAAAACTCGCGCGGCATGGTCGTGAAGATCACCGAGGACGTGGGTGGCAATCGGGATACCATCATGGTGCCCGCCGAGATCCTGGGAGATTTCATCGCCGCTCTAACCGACATCAAGGCGACCGCCGACGAGCAGGAGTAAGGTGGGTCGCGAACCCCCCCCCCCCCCCCCCCGAGGGTTGGGGTGGGGGGGGGGGGGGGGGGGGGGGGGGGCCCCAAATTTACCCAACGGACCCCCCCGGCCGGGCAAGTGGGCGGGGAACCCAAAGGGGG
>JANMSI010000001.1:0-27146 GCA_031389115.1 Akkermansiaceae bacterium | reverse complement strand
TTTCAGGCCCCGTCCCAAGGCCCCGCGTCGCCGCCGATTTGTGTATAAAGATCAGGGCTCACGCCACCGGCTAATTTCCAACTACCCCTCCGGGGCAAGGGAACTTCGTCGAAAACCGACTTAACTACGTGCCATTCGTCCATGCCCCTTAAGGTTGGACTTTCGCCGCCCCGTCCCAAAAAGTTAGGGGTGGCGCGGGATCCACTCGGACCTTCCGCACCACCCCCGGGTTCCCTCTCCTGTCTGGAGAAATGTTAGTTTACGCGTCGAGCCGGAGGGCGGCTTTCTGCGCGGCACTTTTCGCTTCGGTCTTGTTCCCGGAGCCGTCGTCCGCAGTGAGGCGCATGCCGACGGGTTTCGACACGCCGAACTCTTCCATCGTCACGCCATACATCACGTCGGCGCGGGCCATGGTGCGCTTCGAGTGGGTGACGATGATGAACTGCGAACGGTCGATGAAACGGTCGAGCACTTTGACGAAGCGGTTGATGTTCGACTCGTCAAGCGGCGCGTCGAGCTCATCCAGCACGCAGAACGGGCTGGGCTTGATCATGTAGATCGAGAACAGCAGCGCGACGGCGGTCATCGAGCGCTCACCGCCGGATAGAAGGGTGATCGACTGGAGCTTCTTGCCGGGAGGTTTGGCGGTGATCTCGATGCCGGATTCGAGCGGGTCGTTGTCGTCGATGAGGTTGAGGTCCGCACGCCTTTTTCGCCGAAGAGTTCCTTGAACATCTCGCGGAAATTGATCTTCACCTGGGCGAAGGTTTCGGCGAACAGGCGCTGGGTCTCGGTGTTGATGCGGTCGATGACTTCGAGCAGCTCGGACGTCGAATTGACGAGGTCGTCGTGCTGGCCCTTGAGGAAATTGTAACGTTCCTCGAGTTCCTCGAATTCCTCGATGGCGTCGAGGTTGACCGGGCCCATCGCATCAAGGCGGCGCTTGATGTCGGCGACGATGGATTCGACGAAATCCCAATCCGGCTCGCCGGTCATCTCGCCGGGGAGTTCGGCGTCGTCGTTAGTGCCGTCCACGACGACGGTTGGCATTTCGTCTTCTTCTGAGAGATCGGACTGATCCGACCGATCTGAGGAAACGATCCTCTCGCGGCCGCCGCGGGCTTGCAGGGCTTTCTGCGAAGCGATGCTCGTTAGAAGCGCGTGGGCGTCCGGCTCGAAGGTGGCTAGATCGATTTGATGGCGTTCCTGAATGGTGGTGGCGAGGCTCTCGATGCGGAGATCCAGCTTGGTGCAGGCGACTTCCTCGCGGCCTTTTTGCTCGCTCACCTTCGAGTGGTCGCGGCGGATCGCGGCGAGCAGGGTCTCGGCGGTTTCGATGGCTTCCAACAGGACGGTGCGGCCTGCGGAACGGGTGTTGATTTCCACCTGGAGATCTTCGACTTCGGCGCGGTGCGACTCGCATTCTTCCGACAAGCGGGCGTTCTCGGCTTGGGCGGTTTCGATCCGCTGGTCGAACGCCTCGATCTCCGTTTCGCGGCGGATCGCCACGTCGCGGAGTTCGGATAGACGGGCTTCCATCGGTTTCTGCTGCTCCTCGGCGGACTGTTTCGCGCGGCGCTCGACGGCCAGTTCGGTGCGGAGTTCGTTGAGCGTTTCCACGATGTCCTGCTCGCGTCGGACGATCGAATCCGATTCGGACTGCAGGCGGCGGGACTCGTTTTCTAACGATTCCAAACGCTCGCGAGCGGAGGAGAGTTCTCCCTCCATGTGTTCGCGGCCTTCGGCGGCGGCGCGTTCGCGGCTTTCCAATTCGCCGCGCTCCCATTTGACGTTTTCGAGTTTCGTTTCGAAATTCTCGACCTCGCGGGTGGCGAGACTGAGTTGTCCCTGGAGGGTTGATAGATCGACTTTCTGGCGCTGCAACCGCTCGCGCGAAACCTCGACCTCCTCGCGGAGTTGTTCGAGGCGTAACTCGAGTTCGGTGACGCGGGCGCGGGCCGCTTCGTCGGCGGTCGTGAGATCGGAGACCTCGGCGGCGAGCGAGCGGACTTCGTTTTGAAGTTCTAACACCGAGCTGCTGTCCTCCTTGCCAGCGCCGCCGCGGAGCATGCCTTCGCCGGTTAGAATGACGCCGGCCAGGGTAACGAAGGTGACCCCGGGCTGCGATGGACGCAGGCGCAGCGCCGTCGCTTGATTCGGGACGATGAGCACCTTATCGAGCAATTTCTCGATCACGGGAGAAATGCGTTTGTCGGACTTCACCCGGTCGAGGGCCCAAGCGGTGGCACCTTCGGGAAGCGCTTCCATCTGCGTGCCGTTCGAGTGGCCGACAAACGACTCAGGAATGACCGCCGCAACGCCTAATTGCTTTTCAGTCAGCCGACCGATGATGGCCTCCGCCATCGCCAAGTCCTGCACGAGGACGGCTTGCAAATGATTTCCAAGCGCGGCCTCAATGGCGCGGGCACACGTGTTATCGGCTTCGATAAACGAAGCGAGCACGCCATGGACGCCGGGCTTGAAAAGATCGGGTTGGCCGAGGCCTTTGAGCACGTTTTGCGTGCCTTTTTCGAAGCCTTCGCCGCTTTCGACAAGCTGGCGGACGGCATCGAAACGGGCGGATCGCTGGGCAAGCAGCTTGTTCGATTCCACGGCGGCGGTGCGGGCGGCATCGAGGTCGCCGCGGGTGTGCTGATAGGCGCGCTCGGCAAATTGGAAGGCTTCGGTAAGTTCGCCTAACATCGAGCCGGTCGCTTCGACCTCGCTGGCGATGCGGGCTTGTTCGGCGCGGAATTCCTCGAGCTCCAGCGTGAGGCGTTGCTGCTCGTCGGCGAGCTGGCGCGAGCGTTCGCGGTTGCCTTCCAACTGGGCGAGCGCGCTCTCGATTTTCGCCTGCATCGAGGCGATGATCGTCTGCGTGCGGTTCGCCTCGCCGCGGGTTTCGCGGAGGGTGGTTTCGATGGTTTCGCGCTCCTCGCGGGTGCCCTTGGTGCGGCTTTCCTGGTCGGCGAGCTGGATTTCCTTCTCGGCGATGATCCGGCTGAGTTGGTCGAGCGACTCGTTGGCGGCGATGAATTCGAACTCCTGCTTGGCAAGTTTTTCCCGGGTCTCGGCGATGTCCTCGTGGTTCTGGCGGATCCGGGATTCGAGTTCGGCCTTGCGCTCGTCGTTGAAGGAAATCCGGCCTGCGGCCGAGTTCAGCGCGTTGCGGTGCTCATTCAGGCGCTGACGGAGTTCGGCGAGTTCGCCTTCGAAAATCCGGGCGGCGGTACGGGCTTCGGCGACGGCTTCCTCCTTCGCGGGAAGCTGTATCTCCAGCTCCGTGTCGCGGACTTCAAGGCCACGGATGGAAACGATCAGCTCGTCGCGCTCGGCGGTGAGTTCGACAAATTTCCGGTGTCCGAGATGGCTGTCGAGCACCCGCGTGTCGGCGGCCAATGCCTGATAGCGGCGCGCTTTGGCGACCTGCCGGCGCAGCGAATTCATCCTCCGTTCTTGCTCGGCGAGCACGTCGGAAACGCGCAGCAGGTTGGCCTCGGTGAACTCCAGTTTCCGCAGCGCTTCCTTTTTCTCGCGCTTGAATTTCGTGATCCCTGCCGCCTCCTCGAACACCGCACGCCGCTCTTCCGGCTTCGACGAAAGGATCTGGTCGATCTGCCCCTGCGCCATGATCGAGTAGGCCGTGCGGCCGATGCCGGTGTCCATCAAGAGGTCGTGGATGTCCTTCAGCCGGCAAAGCGTGCCATTGATCCGATACTCCGATCTCCCGTCGCGGAACACCCGGCGGGTGAGCGCGACTTCGTTGAAATCGACCTTCAGCGGACCCTCGCAGTCGGCCATCGTCAGCGTCACTTCGGCCATGCCGAGCGGTTTGCGCTTTTCCGTACCGTTGAAAATGACGTCCGCCATTTCACCGCCGCGCAGCGCTTTGGCGGAGGTTTCGCCGAGCACCCAGCGGATCGCATCGACCACGTTGGACTTGCCGCAGCCGTTGGGACCGACGATGCCGGTCACGCCTTGGGCGAATTCGAACACGGTCTTATCCGCGAACGACTTGAAGCCGTGGATTTCGAGAGTTTTGAGATACATTCAGACAGGATGTGGGTTAGGGGTGAAGCCCGAGAGGGAAGTGGGCTGACCGGAAATTAGCCTGAATCCGGCGGGGTGCAATCCGCGAGGCACCACGTACACCATATACGGCGGTGTAAAGTTGATCGCGGTACAAGATGGAGTGGTCGGAAGTATTTAAGATATCTAAAACATGATGCAGAGACGGTTTTTGGATCGAGGCGGAACACCTCTAGCACGGCCTGCTGCGCGGGACGCGGCAGCCACCTGAAAGGCTTTGCGGGATGGAGAACTTATGCAACCTTCCGCGCCTTGCCATGAGCCGTCCCCATTTTCTCACCGCCCTGTCGCTGTTGGTCCTTTGCGCAACTCCTGCGGCCAATGCAGCGACCAAACCTCCGGCGGCACCCAGCGGTCTCACCGTGAAAGCACTCGGGGTGAATTCGTTTCAGGTAAACTGGCTGGATAAATCCAAAAACGAAACCGGCTGGGAGATCCGCGTGGCGCTCAAAGGAGGCGTGCCCCAGCGGTTTGTCCTCATTCCCACCGCCAATGCCACGGGCTACACGGTCACCACCGGGACCGAGCTTCCGGGCAAAGAACTGATTTTCCAAATGACCGCCTACTCGGGCGTGGCCGGACAGGAAATTTTTTCCAAGCCGACACCGATCGTCACCGTGCGGACGCTCTCACCCAGCACATTTTCAACGCCGACGATGCTGGTGGCAAAGGCGCTCGATGACAGTCGCATCCGCCTCGTTTGGAAGGACAACTCCACTTCGGAACTGGGCTATCAGATCGAGTCCAGGGTCGGTAAGGAGAAATGGCTGGCATTGGGCACCGTAGGTCCGGGAGTCACCTTCAGCATCCCCATCTCCGGTTTCGGTCCCCGTGACACCCGCTCGTTTCGGGTGAGGGCATTCAAGGGAGGCGACAAATTCACCGGCTACTCGAACGTGGCCAAGGCGACCACCAAGGAACTTCAAGCACCGGCTGGTCTGGCCGCCACCGCGCTGCCCGAAGGAGCGTTTTCATTCAAATGGAAAGACCGGTCATTCGCGGAAAATGGGTTTGAACTGCAGTCGAAGATCGGGAGTGGAGAATTCCAGTCACTGGGAGAGGTCGGTGCCAATTTCACCTCCACTGGCTCCATTCTCTTCCTTACCGACACCGCTTACGAGTTCCGCATGAGGGCGTTCCGGCTCGTCGGAGCGGTGAAGACCTACTCGGGTTTTTCAAACGTTTTCCCGATCCGGTCAGCGCCGTTGAACCCGCCGACCTCCCTCGCGGTGACTGAGACCACGGACACTTCGGCCACGCTCACATGGATCGATAAGTCGGCGCGGGAAACAGGATATTTTATACAGCATCGCGAGGTGGGCACGACGCCATTCAGCACCACCATGGTCGCGGCAAATTTACTAACCGCCACGATCCCCAACTTGGAATCCGGTAAATTGTATGAGTTCCGCCTGAGCTCCGTGATCGATGACCTCTTGGGAAATCGTATAACGACCTCTGGCTACAAATCGGTGGAAGCCCGGACCAAAGAAGGTTTTACCGGCAGCCTCAATCCTCCCATCATTCTGGGAACTTCCTTCTTCTATCAAATCCAAACCTCGCTGCCCGCAGGGGTAACGGGGCTGACTGTGACCAATTTGCCTACCGGCCTCACTTTCGATTCCGGAAACCGCACAATTTCCGGCACGCTCTCCAGTGCTGGAAATTTCACTGCCATCCTCACTGCAACGTTTAGCGACGGCACCACCGCAATTCGCAATCTGGTGTTGAAATCGGCTCTGACAGCCCCCACCAATGCCCAATCGTTTGCGGCGGTAAACGTCTCACCGGCGGCTGTCACGACGGAATCCCTCGCCGGAAAATTTGTCGATTCCGATACCCCCAGCGCAGCTCGGGTGAACACTACTTCAGGCACTTTTGACATCATTTTCTTCCCCTTTGCCACACCGGCTACCGTCGATAATTTCCTCGATTACACGGATGCCGGCGAATACGACAACTCGTTTATCCATCGCTCGATCACAAATTTCGTGATCCAAGGCGGGGGGGTCAAACATACCACCGCGGCCGGGTTCACAAGACTCAACAAGTTCACTCGGGTGGTGCCAAACGAGCCTATTTTGTCCAACGCCAGGGGCACCGTGGCAATGGCGAAGCTGCCCGATCTGCCAGACAGCGCGACCTCCGAGTGGTTCGTCAATGTGAATGACAATTCCGGAGTTCCGCCAATGGGCCTCAATTTCCAGAACGGCGGCTTCACCGTCTTCGGCCGGGTTCCCGCCGCCGGGATGGTCGTGGTCGATCAAATCAATGCGCTGCCGGTGCGTGACCACACCATCCCCATCGGAGCGGGAACTCAATTCTTGGGAGGTGTGCCGATCAACGCGGCGACCCCGCCTGCGTTTCTCGATCCCGCGCAACTGGTGAAAATCAGCTCGGTGACTGCAGCTCCCATTCTCACCTACGAGGTCACCAGCCAGAATCCCGCCGTCGCCACCGCCAGCCTAACGGGAACGGACATCACCATCACCGGAGTCGCGGCGGGAACCACTGCGATCCTCGTCAAGGCCACCGACCTCGACGGGCAGTCCGTCAGCCAAAACATCGCGGTCACGGTGCCGTGAAGTTAGGCACCCAGCGTGACGCTAACGGCATGTTCCCCGCCGTCGTCTAACATCGGCCAGCGTGCGATGCTGTCCGGCAAGCGCATATCCTCCCCGTCGAGCGTTAGACGTTTTACCCCGCTGGCATTTCCGTCCGGGATCGCTACCTCGATCCGGTAAAGCGTCCGCCCGGAGACAGTGCGAAAGTCGATGGAAAAACCCGGCCAGCCGTCCGGCACGCGAGGATCGAGCACCAGCGTGTCGCCGTTTTCCACCCTCATGCCGAGGACCGATTCCACCGCCACCCGGAACATCCAACCGGCCGACCCGGTGTACCAAGTCCAGCCGCCGCGGCCGATGTGGGGCTCCGCGCCGTAGATGTCGGCGGCGACCACGTAGGGCTCCACCTGATAGAGCGCCACCGCTTTTTCGTCCCTGGAATGCCAGACCGGACTCAGGCGTTGCAGCAGATGGGCGGCCTCGTCTCTCCGGCCGGCCTCGGCCATGGCGCGGACGACCCAGCAGGCGGCGTGGGTGTATTGCCCGCCATTTTCCCGGACGCCGGCGACGTAGCCCTTGATGTAGCCGGGATCGTGCGGCGTGTTGACGAACGGCGGATCGAGCAGGCGGATGAGATCGTATTCCGGGTCCACCAGTTCCCGCTCCAGCGAGTCGAGCGATTGCTCCACCCGGTCGGCGGGCGCGGCTTTGGAAATCACCGCCCAGGCTTGTGCCAGCGCGTCGATCCGGCACTCATCATCGGTATGGGTGCCCAGCGGCGTGCCGTCGTCGTAATAGGCGCGGCGATACCACTCGCCGTCCCAGCCCGCGTCGTCGATCGCTGTTAGCAGCTCGTCGCGGTAGGCCGTGTAGCTTCTAACACGGTCATGTTCCCCCCGCGTTTCGCAAAGCGGAATCCACTGGTTGAGAATGGTGAACAGGAAAAATCCCATCCACACGCTTTCGCCTTTGCCCTCGCGGCCGATGCGGCTCATGCCGTCGTTCCAATCGCCGATACCCATCAGCGGCAGGCCATGCACGCCCTTGGTTAGAGACTTGTCGATGGCGAGGCAGCAATGCTCGAACACGCTCGCCTCTCGCGATGAAATTTCGGGTTTCATATATTCCTCGTCCTCGCCCGCCGCAAGCAGCGGGCCTTCGATGAACGGGCGGCTCTCATCCAGCACGGCGAAGTCACCGGTGACTTGCAGGTAATGATCCGTCAGATACGGCAGCCATAGCAGGTCGTCGGCAAATTTCGTCCTCATGCCGCGGCCCATCGGCTCGGGATGCCACCAGTGGGTCACATCGCCCTCGGGAAATTGCTGCGCCGCGTGCAGCAGGATTTGCGACCTCATGAGCTGTGGATGCAATGCCGCCAATGCGCCGGAATCCTGAAGCTGATCTCGAAAACCGTAAGCCCCGCCGGACTGATAAAACGCGCTGCGTCCCCAGATGCGACAGGCGAGGTTCTGATAGAGCAGCCAGCCGTTGACCATCAGATCGACCTCCGGCAGCGGAGTTTTGATTTTCACGCCGCCAAGCATTTTCTCCCAGAACGCGTCGGTCCCGGTGTTTCGCAGCGCATCCGGTTTCCGATAGCGCGCAACCAGAAGTTTCTCATCCGCTTCGGTCATGACCTCGCCCAGCACGACCACGATTTCGACCTCCGCGCCGGGAGGCAGGGTGAAAGCGATCTTGCGGGAAAAACAGGCGTCGCGCCCAAAGCCCCTTACGTTTTTCCAACCGCCGGAAAGCGCCGACGGAGCGGCCACGCCCCCCGCGCCGAGAAATGACGCGCAGGAATTGTTGGCCATTTCCTGCGAGTCCGCGCCATGCACCGCGACGAAGGAAAACGCCCGACCGCCGGCGAAATCTCCGGCCTTGGGATTGATCGCGTGCTGCACTCCGTCCGCATCGGTCCACGCTAGCGTGGCATGGTGACGGTCCGGCGATGAGCATAACAGAAGCTTGTGCCAGGCGGAGAAACTCAGTTTCCGCGAATCGGGACCATCGTTCTTGAGCGTGATGGAAACCAGCTTCACCGGATCTTCCGGCGGCACAAGGAACTCGACCGTTTGCGAAATCCCATGACAGTCCGAGATGAAGCGCGAGCGACCGAACCCGTGCAGCACCGTGAACGCGGCCTGCGGCGGACACGGCCCCGGCAGCGGCGACCAGAGGTTTTCGCCGTCGTGCAGATAGAACGCCTCGCCGTGCGGATCGCGGATGGGATCGTTCGACCAGGGTGTTAGGCGGTTCGCCTGGCTGTTGCGCGACCATGTGTAGCTCGCGCCGCGCTCGCTGACGATGCAGCCGAAGTCCGGGTTCGCGAGGACGTTGACCCACGGCATCGGCGGCAAATGCAACCGACCGTTTTCGAGAGTCATGGGGATGACATACTCGCGCCCGTCCGCCAAGAATCCGCCGTGGCCGTTAAAGTGCAGGAGGGGCGGATCCACCTTCATTGAAACGATCGACAGCTCTGGGGCCGGGCCTTTCCCCGGTGGGCGGGTAGCTGTGGAAATTTTTCCGCCCGCGACAAATTGCGCCGATGCGAGCCACCAGGCGAGTTCGTCCGGGGTGAACGCCGCGGGGTCGGTTAGAACCACCCCTTCTGGTAGATTTCCCGCCGGTTGCCCGTCCATCACGAACAACCGCACCTGAAGCCCCAGCGCGCGCCAGAAGGGGAGCGCCGCCAGCAAATCACGGGTCGCCGCGCCATTCATGCCTTCCAAGGAAATCAGCCGGATCTCCTCCCACGACAGCGGGAAACGATGAATGACTTCCGACCCGGCCAGCGACTCGGGGACCTGCCGGTCTTCGCGTCCTAGCAGCATGGTCCCGGCGATGGCCTCGTAACGCGCGGCGTCGGCCGGGGCGATGCCGAGCTCCGCGATCCGCGCCGCTTCAGAGGTCGCCGCATCTAGCAGCAACGACTCTGCCGCGCCCGTCGTCTGGCACTTTTGCATCATGGCCATCGCCGCCGGTTCGTCAGCGGCAGCGGCTGTTAGCAGCCAGACGGTCTGGGATTCGTTAGGCCCGAGCGTCATGGGCTGACGCCAGGCGAGGACCGGGTCGAGGACGTTGCCGGTCTGGCAGGAAAGCGGGCCGCCGCGATCCATCGCCGCAGGCTCGGCAAGCGTGCGGCCGCGACCGAGAAACGTGGCCCGGTTCGTTTCCCAGGTCGGCGGGGATCCTTGTGCAATGAGCGTTTGGGCCAGCCAGGGCCAGTTCTCGTTGAGTCCGCGCGGACGACGGCGTGCCAGCAGGATTGGGGAGTCGCCAGCCACTGAGGTCTGGACAAACAACTTCGAGAACGCGGGATGCCCGGCATCGCCTAACGGATGATTCAGGGCGATCTCCGCATACGTCGTGAGTTCGATTTCACGGACTCTAGCGGCCTGATTCGTGACCGTGATTCTCCGGATCTCCACATCCAGTCCGGGAGCGATTCCGGATTCGATAGAGTAGGTTAGATCGTCGGACTCACTCAGGTAAACCATCGGTCCGCTGGCGTGCGGGTCCGCCTCGGAAAAGCGGGTCAGGGCCACCCAATCGTAGCTCAGGCCGCCGCTGCCGTCGGGCAGCACGATGCTGCGCAGCCTGCCGTTCGTGTGGATTCGGAAACGTGGGGAAATTGCGCTCATGGTCAGGCGTGGGTGGCGGGCTGGGGATCGTCGAGGAAGAGGGTGGCGGCAATGGGCAGGGCGGTCACGGTGACCGAAACGCACGCCGCATCGATCCGCAGCGGGTGGCCGTTAGAATCGAGCGCATGGCGGATTCTCAGCCCGCGCGGCAACGGCGGGGCGACGGACAACCCGCCAGGCGGCATGGAGATTCCAGCGCCGATATGGAATTCGATGCAGTTGGTTTCTTTCACGGCGATCCGGAAATCGAGTTCGCCATAGCGGGTCAGCAGGCCGCGCACTGCGAACCCGTTTTCCTCGGCAATCCAAGACCACGGCAAGCCCGAGGCCAGGACCATTTCCTCCGTGCCTTCGCGTTCGTTGGCGACCATGATCGCCAGCGCCAGCATGTATTCCGCGGCGATCCAGGTGTGCGGGACATCGCCGAGGTGCCCGGGCGAGCGCGGGTCGCGCCAGGTAATTTCCGGCCACTGGTTCCACTCGACCGGGCGGCGGTCGGAGAGGAAAAACTCGAGCAGCTCGTTTGCCTCGTCCCGTTTCCCGATGCGGACGAACGCGCCGATGATCCGGATTTCGTAGGCCGTGTAGTTCAGCCATGGCATCTCGCCGCGATGCTTGCGGCGGAATCCGTCGAGATAGGTTTCCATCATTTGGTGGAGCGCCAGCGCTGGCAGGTCATCCGCGAAATCGAGCTGGGCGATTGCATTCGCAGTGGCGGTGGGATCGAAGTCGGCCCACTCGACCGAGCCGGGGATGTAGTTGAGCGAGTTCTCGGCGATCACTAAGTCGATGGACCGCAGGACATCGCCGAGAAACGCCCGGGCCTCGATCTGCCAGTGCGCGGCCTCTTCCGGCAAGCCCATGGCATCGGCCAGTTCCGCCGCCGCCTCCAGACCGCGAACGCCCCAGAAATCATCCCAGTACGAATGAACCGGATGGGCGAGATAGCCCTCGTGGCTGGCGGACTCAGGGAACAATCCATAACAGTCGGCGCGCTCCGTGCCGATGAATTCGGCGCTCGTGCAATGCGCCCTCAGTTGACAGATAAACTCCGCGGTCTTTCTAACGAAGGGCCAGGTCGTTTTCAGGAAATCCAAATTTTCCCCCGCTCGGAACACCTCGCACACACCCCAGATGAACTGCCCGTGGCTGTCATGCTCGACGAGCGGGTCCACCCCGTCGCGGTCCACGACGCTGGGGATGTAGCCGTCCTCGCGCTGGAATTGCGCATACCACAGCAGGAATTCGCGGAGCACGTCGGGACGGTTCGCCTTGGCCATCGCCGCGCCCATGATCACGCAGTCGCGCACCCACGACCGGGTGTAGCGGCGCGGACCCGGTTGGATCGCCGGGCCGTCGCGGTTGATCAGGATGTGGCTCGCCGCCGTGCGGAAACAGGCAATCGCGGAATCCGCGGCGGCTGGCACCTGCCACTCGACCCGTGTTAGAATTTCGCGCCAGCGGGCGAGGGCGTTTTCCCTGCCGCCCTCGACCGGCTCGGCGGCTGCTTCGAAAAACGGGACTGAGATCGTCACCTGAAAATTTTCCCCACCCGGCGGGATGTCCCACACCATCACCGCAGAGGCGAGGCCGGATTCATCGTCCACGGTGTCACGCGGAGGCACCTCGGCACGCGAAAGATAGTCCACCACGCCGCCCTCCTCGAAGGCGGCCGCGCCGTGCGCCTTCGGCCGGCGGTCCGGCTCCACCCGCCGGCCGTCCACGGTCATGCCCGCGTCGTCGCAGGTGATTCGCCGGATGAGACTGCGTCCGCCGAGATCGCGGAAAGCCTGCCACGGGGGATTCACTTGGAATGGGCGCACGGCAACTGCCAATCGCAGTTCATGGCCGCAGCCGTTTTCTACCTGATAGGTCACCCGCAGGACCAGCTCCTCGCCGGTGCCCTCGAGCCATGGCAGGATGGTCAATTTCGCCCCTTCGAAGTCCCAGATGACCACCGGGAACGGCGCGCCGTCGGCAGGAAGCGATAGACCGATGGTCACCTCGGCCCAGGTGATGAGCTTTTCCCCGAAGATTAAAAACGGCTCTAACGAAAACTTCGCTTCGTCCACTTCCACCATTCCCTCCTCATTGATCAGGCTGCGGCGGCGGCCCTCCGGACTGCCAATCGGCGTCCAGTAGGATTGCTCGCGGTACCAGTAGCGGGGGAACCAGCCGCGCGGGAAATCCAGCGCCACCGCATGGATGAACTCGTTGGGCGGGTGGGAAAACGCATCCGACCGAAGCTCCAGCGACACCAGCCCGGCGGACTCCGTGTTGGCGAAATTTACCCGCAGGTATCGCGCTTCCGCACACGGCGCGGGGATGTGGCTGCGCGATCCGAGCGTGTGGGAGGCGCGGTAAATCCGGGTCCATGATGCGCCGTCACTGGAAATTTCGATCTCGAAACTGCGCGGCGGCATCGGCACCGGCCAGACGATCACCAGTCCGCCGAACCGGATCTGCCGGCCGAAATCCACCGACCATTGCGGCGCCAGGTCGTGATCCTCGGCGTGCCAGCCGCTCGGGAAGCCCGGCTCAAAGACCGACTCCGGCGGATTCGACGGGCGCTGGCTTGAGGCGCTAACCGTTTCTGGCAGATAGAGCGTCTGATCCTCCAGCGAGATGTCGGAAAACCACACGCTGCCGCTGCCTCCCTGACCTGCGGCGATGACCAGCTCGATCGCGCCGACGAGGGTGGGCGCGCCGCCACCGGCCGGACCCCAGGCGAAGGGTAGATCGCGTTCCTGGATCCGTGCTCCGGACCAGTCCTTGGGAAGCTGGAAATCCTGCCGCAGATGCCGCCAGGTGTCCGTGCCGCCCGGATCGATGAGCTTGAACTCGACGTTGTTAGGTAGCCCCTCGCCCCGCAGGCAGAATTGAATCTCGAACGTCTCAGGCACGCGGAACTGGACTTCCCGCCGCGCCGCAATGAAGCCGCCGCCGTCGTGGAAATCGTAATCGAAGCGCAGCGCCTTTTCGCCCCGCGGCCCCTCCGCGGCAGTCAGATGGCCTTCGGACAGGCCGGAGGCGAAGACGGTCCACAAGTCAGGGGATTCAAAAATATTTGCGAAGGGATCGGACGACATGAGGAACAGGTTGAATCGAGGCTACCGATCCGCAGGCATGAGGCCAGAAGAGAGTTTCCGCGCTCGCCGAGGCGGCTGTTCCTGTCACTGGTGGTTTGGTTCTTGGTATTTTGCCGAAGATTGAACCTGTTCGGCAGGTTCGCTCCGGCGGACGGGGACTGGAAAAACCTCTTCCGCGAGTAGGCGGCGAGTGGCGCGGACAGCTTGGGGTTAAGACCGATCACTCTTCGTGGGTGAGACGGACTGACTTTAGTTCTCGTTATCTCGGTCGCTGACCCAGAACTTAATCACTAATAGAAATAGAATTACAGTTCCTATCAAAACTGGTTTGGTGATTAGCACCGATTTATTCTGGATTAGTCTCGGCGGCCGTAGCTCAACGGGTGAGGGAAACTCCTTCATGATTCACTCTTCATCCGGGTTTCCGCCATGGAAACCTGAGCCGTCGGATTTGAGGGACGCAAGATTCCGCGAACCCGGTTTTAAATTGAGCCAAGAGGTCATGGAGAGGGGCCTGCGGTCCGATCCTGCATCAATCCTGAAGCGAATGCGCCCGTGACTGGCATCGGAAAACTTCACGAAATAGCGGCCATGCTGGAAGCGCTTCCATTTTTCGCGCGGTTGGTCCGCAGGATGGTCATACCGGATGGATTCCCTGTAGCCGGTTTCGGGGGCTTCGAAATTGTAGTCGCTGTCATTCCAGATAAATCCCCCACCGGGGATTCTCGCCTCGAAGCTCCAATCGAATCTGGAATAAGCATTGTTCCCTTCTCCGTTGCGGATGTGGGTATCACTTCGAAAGCTAAACTCTATCTGATTCAAACCATCCCCGTCTTTGGAATCCAAGGCGATTTTGCGGATGGTTCCGTCTAGCGGCAAGCGCCAGCGAGTTTTCTCCATATAGAACATTGGTTCGAGAGGGCCGGGTGCGTGAAGCTCCAGAACAAGGGGTGTCGCGGGATTGCTGAACCGCTTCCCATCCGTTGAGTTATGTGAATATCCGACCATCGCAGATGACGAAGGTCCGCCCAAGGGTGATCGATAAAGATAACCCTCCTTGGTCACCTGGACGCCAAGCGAAGTTCCGCTCAGGCCCTTAACGGAGAATTTGCCTAATCGCCTGTCGGAACTGTCCCCCGGTGCTACGATTGCAAACTCGCATCCCAACACCGGCAATTACCATCAATATCAAAATCCACAGTGATATCTTATACTTGCCCATTTATGCGCGATTTGAACTACGCGAGTAGCCTGTTTCAATATTGACCAGCTACATTCAGCTCGGCTATCAAGCCAGCTATTCCGAATGCATGATGACACCATCTTTATCAGAAGATGACAGGTTTCGTGAACCTACCTTGAGATTAAGCCATGAGGTCAACGAGAGTGCGCTGGAAGTCGCGTCCGAAGCCGAGTCGATCTTAATTCGAATCCGGGCAAAGCTGCCATCGGGGAATTTAACAAAGAAACGACCCCTCCTGGATCGCTTCCACTGCTCCTGCTGCATGGTCGAAGAATATTCAAACCGGATCGATTCTTGATAATCGGTTGCCGGTGCCTCGAAAGCGTAGTCACTATCGCTTGTCACAAATCCGCCACCAGGAATGCGGGCTTCAAAACTCCAATCGTAAATTTTACCGTAACTCTCATTGGTCTTCGGCAGTTTTCCCCAATCACTACTGAATCGGAATTCTATCTCGTGCGGACCTTCTCCATTTATAGAATCTAATGCGATCCGGCGAATAGAGCCGTCAACAGGTAAAGCCCAGAGGGTGCTCGGCGCATAAAAAATGGGGTCAATAGGACCAATTTTATGAAGGGTAAACAGTGTCGGTCTGGCTGGATTCTTGAAACGCGCTCCCCCGGTGTTACTGAGTCCGAAATCTATTTGACGAGAGGATGCGGGGTTTTCGAAGCCTAGATTGGGGAGAGTTAAATATCCATCCTTGCTGAGGTGAACTCCGAGCGACAAGCCCTTAAGACCTTTGACTGAAAACTTTCCTTCGGCATCGCTTACGCTGGTCTTCTTCGTATTCGAACTGTCGCCCGCGCTATCGATCGGCAGGAAAATCACGGTCGCACCGCTGACCGGCTCACCATATTGGTCCTCAACCTTGCCATAGAATTCAATTGGCGTCTGAAAGGCGGACTTAAATGCGGTAAGAGGATCCATTCTTTCGACGGCAGGATCTTTGGGGGTGCCGTTAGCCTGGAGTTTGGATCGATCCTTTTGCGTAGACGAGACGAATGAATCTTTCGTCGGATTATCCCAGTATCTGATGCAGACTACGATTGCTACGAAGGTTACAATCAAAAATATACCCATCCACTTGAGTTTGCTAATTTGCATATGATTCAATTTCGGTTAAGGTTCAATTCCTCCACAAGCTTAGTCCAGAACATGTGGACGGAATGATTGCTCCAACGCCACTGGGCACTGTGAGTGGTCCCAAACCACCCCGACATATCCTGAGTGTCGTCTATTGACCCGGCGGTTCTTAGTTCGGCGCCTGCTGCCATGGTCCGGGACTTTGTAACGTAACCCATAGCTTCATTAAGCCCAGTAACGGGACGGAATGGGCTCAGAGGAAACGGCTGGTGAACCAACGGAAACGGTTGGAGTATAGAATTCTCCGTATACAGATAGTTAAGGTATGGCTTAAACAATCGATTGTTCAGTCGCCAGTTGCTGAGAGCCGAATCGTCGGAAAGTACGAAGCTGAAAACTTCCGGCATCGAATCCAAGTTGAATTTGTTTTCAAGTCCAAAACCTGTTCGTATTGACAAATTGGGATCTGTATCAGGCGTCTTCTGGTTTACTGCTGGAGTGAAGGGCGGAAAGATATCTCCGGTTCTCAGTGTTTGATTGGGATCGTACGCCATTGCCGCCATGGCCGAGTTGCACATGGCATAGTTATCCACCAACATCCCGGACCTCAAAGCAGCACCGGAAATCACATTCCCCATGCTGTGGGCAAAAAGGCTGCGCTTCCCAGGGTTTGGCAATTGATTCACGAAGGAAGCGAGGGTGGGTCCGCAGAGCCATGCCCGATATTCACTGGCGTTATAAGTTAAGCCGCCAGGCGGAATGACAATCGAATCGTCGCCCGATTGGGCTTCTAGTTGTTCATCGAGGCCATAGGGCAACCCATTATTGTCGCCGCTGAAGGTTGCCCAGCGAAACGAGTAGAATTCGCCTTTAAATCCCTGATGCCAGAGCCGCTTGTAGCTGGTGTCCGACCAGTTCATGAAGTCATTGTATTTGAGCCTCCAGCCGTGCACGAAGACCGCGGTGACGGGTTCCGCATTAGGATCTTCCACAGGATCATTCCCATTTGGATCCCAGACCCAGGTCTGCGCGGGCGGGTTGGCGTTCACCCAAGGATCGGGAATTTGGCCGGGCTCATTCACCACCCGTGCTCGTTGATACATTTTCCTGACATCGAGAAGATGGAGCCAGGTGCCCGCGCTTTGGCCGAGCTCGGTGCCGCTCGCGTTTTGGATGACCACGACGAGTTTCGCCAGGCCTTCCGACTCGCCTTCGAATATGAGGTGGGCGGTGGAGGTTTCCGCATCGTTCCAATAAGCAGGCGGAATGAGGATAACTCCGCCATCGTTACTGAATGGTGTTTTGGAAATCTGGGCCTGGGCTGCGTTATGATCCGTCAGGTAGTCGAGATTTCCGGAGACGGATTGGTTGGGCCACACCTTGATTTTCGGGCCGGTGCCGGTGGCATCCACAAATTTCAGGCCGATCTTGAAGTCGCCGGCGATCAGCTCGCTTCGAGGAATACCGATGCTGAGCTTGAGCCGGCAGAAATCCTCCAGATCCCGCTTCGTGGCAATGGTGTCGTCGATCCAGTCCCGGTCGTTAGGTTCCACGATGATGGGCTCGTCGGCTTCGACATTGTCCCGATCACTGTTGACCCAGAAACGGAACGGCTTCTCGGCACTGGTGAGATCTTTCCCATCGTAAGTGATCTCTCCGTCCCGGTTCGCGTCGGTGGCGATATCCGTCGAGAGCCCTTCCAGCGTGACATAGGAATATCCCCGTGTGAGGTAATTAAAGGAAGCGAGCCCCACCGGATCTTCCAGCCGGAACGGGGAAAATTTGCTTTCAGGAACTTCCTGCCAGTCTCCGCCGCCCTGGTTTCCCTCGCATTCGATTTCGACGATCCCCTTGAGAAGACTCGTCGCAGGGGCGGGGAGGATCTGGTCTTTCTGATCCACCCGAAAGTAATATTTTCGCGAGTACGCGGCGGGCGGTGCGGTGTAATGGTGACGGCCCGGGTCGCTGGGGTTGAACTTCACCCGCCGCCAGCGGGCGGTTTTAAAGCGGTGGTCGCTACACGTGCCGTTGGTGTTCATTCTCGCGGGGGTAGAAATCCACATCCCTAACGGACTGTAGTTCCGCAAATATTCTTGCCGGATCGTCAGCGCTCCAGATGCGCTGAGCGGCGACGAACCCGACTCCGACGGCCCCCGGCGGGTCCAGGCGGCGGCGGATACCCAAGGCAGAGTTTTGAAGTGCGAGGTCCAGTATTCCGGCAATGTCATGAGCTTGGAAAGTCGCGTCTCGGTGGTTTTAACGATGGTCTCTTCGCCACTGCGAAGAAGGGCACCGTTTTTTTTGAGTTTCCACTTCTGTTTTCTTGTCAGTGTCGTGGTCCTTAACAAGGCGGTGGCGGGTGGGATTGAGGTGGAGTTTTGAAACTGTTCCCATTCCAAGGATTCACCGGTGCCCAAAGGCACTCGATTCGCGACCTCCCAGTCGTTATACGAGATCCCGCTGGATTGCTCGCGGGGATTGTCGCGAAGTGTCGTGCCATCGGCATCGAGGTAATTGGAGGTTTCAATCTGCGCTCCGTTATTCACGGTGGTGTATCGCGGGGAGTTGGTGACCGAGTATAAATCTGATAGCGTGCTGGTGAGGTATTTGTTGGTGTTGTCGATTCCACTCAAAGCTAGGAATCCGGGAGGATATTTCTCTAGGGTTTCGTAAAGGAATTCGAAAACCACAGCATAGAGTTCATTGTCCGGCAGGCCGTCTCCATTGCCGTCCGGTGTGGCGGCGGAAGGGTTGCTGCCAGCGGCGGCTGCCTCTGCATCGCCAATTCCGTCGTTGTTAGAATCCGCGAAAAACGGGCTGCTGCCCAAATCGCGCTCTTCGAGATCGGTAACGCCGTCCGCGTCGGTGTCGATGTCCTCAATGGCGACTCGGAAAAACTGGCTGGCAGGGGTGCTGCCGTCAGGTTGGGTGAGCGTGACGACTGCATCCATTTCTAAGCCGGTGCCGGCGGATGGAGCGCCGATCGGTGCCCAGGCACCTACGTCTAAAGAAACTGCGGCAAGCAGGGTGTAGTGCTTCCCCTCCAAGGTAGGCCAAGTGATAGAGATAGCTTCTGGAGTGATAAGCCAAGGTTCGCCACCCGCTTCCTCCGGCGGACCGTAAACTGCGGGAATGTGGACGAATTCCGGTCGGACGAATCCGGCGGGAGGCGTGGCACTGAAGGGATCTGTGCCTGCAACAGCTTCCTGAGCGTGAGTCCATCCATCGCCGTCAGGATCAGCTTGGGAGTCGAAGCTCGGAGGGAACAGTTGCTCATGATTGAACGTCCGTTCCCAAAAATCGCTCAAGCCGTTGTCGTTCGTATCGACGATGGCGGGGGCGTCGGAATTTGTTAGGACAAGCAATAGGAAGATGGGGACAACATTGAACATCGAACGCCCAAGATCGAACACCGAAGTGAAGAGAGATTTCATCGTTCCGCCCCCTTCGTTGGAGCTGGGCCGGTGGAGTCGGTGAGCCAGTAATTAAGGACAATGTCCTTAGGCCGGGGCGGGTTGGCCTTGAGTTCGGCCTGCTGAGCAAGGCGGGCCTGTTCGCGGCCCTGATAGGCGGTTAGGAGACGGGCGTGCTCACTGTGATAGACATCGTGAAGGGACTGGATGGCGGCGAGGGCTCCCGGCTCCGGGTTTCCTGAAATGATGGAGAAGGTCGCTTTGCCCGCAGGAAAATCTGGGATTGCGGGAGGAACGTATTGGCGACCGTGTTTCGCCATGAGGCCGGTGATCCGGTCGATGTCCACCGTACTCCACATCATCATGAGGCTGCGGGTCGCACCGTCGGAGCCGACGAACGAAGAAACACCGGAGAGCAGCGAAAAATCGGCGGAAGACCAGAAGTTTACGGCTTTTTCCGCGCCGGCGGGCCAGACGCGGACGAGCGTGCGCGGCGGTAAATCCTGCGAGCGATAGACGGTGGCTCCGAGGCTGATGATCTCGTTTCTAGGATACTTCGCACGGAGCGCGGCGATGCGGGCCAAGAGGGCAGGACTTGCCGGGTCTGCTGAAATTGCTACCTCCGGCGGCGGAGGAAGGGCGATGGGGGCGATTTTTTGGATGGTGATCTGACGGCCGCCCTGCTCGTGGATCTTGGTTTCGAGGATGTCAGCGGCCGGAACGCTGAATCCGGGCTTCGCGGGCTGAGGTGGCGGCGGGGTGCCGTCCGGAAGATTTCCGATGATGCGGGCGGTGGAAACTTCGGGTGCAGGAGCCGTCAGCTTTACTTCGGCATGGCCGAGTGAGGAGCAGCACGCAATCGCTAGAACAATCAATCGAAGGGATGGTTTCATGGGGAAGGATATTCATTGTCCTTCCTGGTGGACGGGGAGTGATAAAGCCGCTTACAGACGACCGCAGCGGCCTTTAGCCGTTTCCCGAAGGTGGCGGCCTGGACATACACCGCCGCCTCCCCGGCCTTTGGGTCGGTTTGGCGGCATCGTTGCGGTCGATGCCGACCGCTGTAAGAGAAGTTTATCAGACCTCGTCCCCCGGAGCGGACTTGGCTAAAAGGCGCCAACCTTTCGAGAATAACAAGGACTATCTACCACCTTGATCCTGCTGGGCCGATTATACTGCGCTTGATAGGTCAATTTTTACAGCTCGCCCGCGATCAAATCATCGAGCGTCTGGCGCTTGCGGACCACGGTGGCGGTTGCGCCATCGATGAGGATCTCCGCCGCCAGCGGACGGGAGTTATAATTCGACGCCATCGCAAATCCATACGCCCCGGCGGACATCAGCGCCACGTGATCGCCCGGTTGGAAATCCGGAAGCTCGCGATCCTGACAGAAGAAATCGCCGCTCTCGCAAATCGGGCCGACGACATCGACCTTGAACCGCCCGCTGCCAGTTGGCTCGGCCAAAGGCACGATTTCATGATGGCCTTCGTAAAGCGCCGGACGGATGAGGTCGTTCATTCCGGCATCCACGATCTTAAAGGTCTTGGTGGTGCCTTTTTTCTCGTAGAGGCACTTGGTGAGAAGCACGCCGGCATTGCCCACGATCAGGCGGCCGGGTTCCAACAGAATTTTCAAACCGAGATCTTTTAACCGCGGGACAAGTTCCTTGCCGTAACGCTCGATGGTCAGCGGGCGTTCCTGTTCGGGTTGGTTTTCCCACCAATCGACCGCGCCGGATGCGAGCGACTCCTTGTAAATGATCCCGATGCCGCCGCCGATCGACCAAAACTCGATGCCGTGCTTTGC
Organism: Akkermansiaceae bacterium; assembly: GCA_031389115.1. Taxonomy (GTDB): domain Bacteria; phylum Verrucomicrobiota; class Verrucomicrobiia; order Verrucomicrobiales; family Akkermansiaceae; genus Luteolibacter. The sequence goes on along the minus strand of JANMSI010000001.1, from coordinate 6,204 downwards.
CTTAAGTTCCATGACAAGCGGGGTGACTTTTTCAACCGCTTCGATGAACGGCGCGATGGACGTGAGCTGCGAGCCGATGTGCATCTGGAGTCCACGCAACTTGATGTTAGGCAGCTCCTTCGAGGCACGGTCGTAAAGGTCAGCAATGGCTCCGTAGTCGACGCCGAACTTGTTACCCGACTTGCCGGTGGAGATATACTTGTGGGTCTTGGCGTCCACGTCCGGATTCACTCTAACGGCGGCGGGCGCGGTCATCCCGAGTTCCCCAGCGACATCATTCAAATAGCGAAGTTCTTCCTCGCTTTCGACGTTGAACGAGTAGATCCCCTGCTCGAGGGCGTAGATGATTTCATCGCGGGTCTTGCCGACGCCGGCGAAGGTGCAGTGCGCGGGATCGCCACCAGCCTTGATCACGCGGAACAGCTCGCCGCCGGAAACGATGTCGAAGCCCGCGCCGTGATTGGCTAACAGCCGAAGCACGGAAAGATTGGAATTTGCCTTCACCGCGTAGGCGACCTCGTGATCGACCTCACCAAGCGCGGCATCGAGGCGGGAGAAATGATCGAGAATCGTGCCTGCGGAATAGACATAAAGCGGGGTGCCGTGCTCTGCGGCCAGCGTGGAGAGTTCGACGTCTTCGCAGAAAAGAGAACCGTTTTTGTAGGAGAAACCATGCATCGCGGGGAGGAATTAACGGCGAATCCGGGGCGGGTAAAGAGCAGAACTTCAATCACCGCGAGCCGGAGGTGGCCACGGCTGACTTGAAGAAACAGGCACCGCCAGCAAGGATTCCGATGATTGCCGCGATTTCCGCACCGAGTTCGCTGGCGGTGGAGTTTGCGAAAAACTCGGGGCAGACGCTGATCGGTTTTTTGCGGCCACCGACTTACAACCGGTATGCGTGACGATCCTCAGAGAAGAATTTTCAACCGCAGATGGACGCAGATGGACACGGATGGAAGAGGGGAATGTATCATCAGCTTCTTGATTTTATCTGCGTTTATCCGCGTCCATCTGCGGTTCAAATCTGCAATTTCATCCGCAGAAACGGCTGGTTGGTATCTGTCGCCGAACCTAGAACGAACACATGAAGCGAGTCCTTTGCATCGTCTTGGATTCCGTGGGTTGCGGCCAGGCGGCCGACGCGGCGGAGTATGGCGACGCAGGGGCAAATACCTTGGGACACCTGTTTGAGAGAATTCCGGATTTCTCCCTGCCCAACCTTGCAGGCCTCGGACTTTACAAGGTTCTTGGATTGCAGGAGGAGGTTAGCATCCACCGTGCGGCGTCATGGGCACGGCTAACAGAGCGCTCGGCGGGCAAGGACACGACCACCGGGCATTGGGAACTGATGGGCTGCGGACTCGACGAGGCTTTCGCCACCTTCAAGTCATTTCCTCCCGACTTGGTGGCGGAACTGGAAGCGCGCGGCGGGGTGGAGTTCATCGGCAACATCGCTTCATCAGGAACTGAGATCCTGGTGCAGCTCGGCGAGGAACATCTGCGCTCTGGCAAGCCGATTCTATACACCAGCGCGGACAGCGTGCTCCAGATCGCGGCACACAAGCAGGGTTTTGGATTGGAATGTTTATGGAATCTCTGTCAGACCGCGCGCTCCTTGCTGGATGAACGAGGCATCCGGATTGGCCGCGTGATCGCGCGGCCGTTTCTGGGAGAAGTGGCCGGAAATTTCAAACGCACGGGCAACCGCCACGACTATTCGCTTATGCCGGGCGGAACGGTTTTGAACCGGCTGCAGGCAGCGGGCGTGACGACTATCGGCGTGGGGAAAATTTCCGATATCTTCGCCGGATCGGGAATCGCGGAGTCCTATCCGACGAAGTCAAACGCCGAGGGAATGGCGGCGATCCAGCTGCTTTGGGAGACACCCCGCGAGGAGTCGCATTTTATTTTCGCCAATCTGGTGGACTTCGATTCGCTCTACGGTCACCGCCGCGATCCTGAGGGCTATGCGCGATGCTTGCGTGAGTTCGATGCGTGGTTAGGTGGGTTCATTGACCGGGTGCTGCCCGAAGATCTCGTCATTCTAACGGCGGACCATGGGAATGACCCCTATCATCCGGGGACGGATCATACGCGCGAGCAGGTGCCGGTGTTGATGCTGGGGCTTGGGAGGGATTTGGAGGATAGTACGTTCTCGGAGGTGGCAGCTTGGGTGGAGGAACGGTTGACCGGCTTCTAGAAGTCGCCTGTAACCGACACTTGGGCCTGACCCGTCTGAAATTCGCTAATTGTTAGCTTTTACTTCGAGGTCGCAATACCATTCATCATCACAGTAAACCCCATCGATTTCGCCTCGCTTGATGAAGTCGGCGACTTCAAATATCATAAGTCCGGTGACTTCAGATACGCGGGTCGCAGAAACAGGGTGATGCAACTGGCTAGGGTTGCCGCTGAACTGGCTGCGTGGAATGTTCTCGACGTCCTGATAGGGTAGGTGTCCAAGCAAAGAAAAACGTTCCTTTATGAGGGGCTCTTCACGTATGCGACGATCAGAGTCAGCTTCAATCTGACGCGTAATATCGGCAACATACTCCTCACGAAGTTCTTCAACTCTCAGCTCAATGTATATAACTTTGGTTCGTTGTTCGTCACCCTGAGAGTGCGCAAAAGCCTTCGTCCAAAGTCCGGCCTTAACGTTTTTTGATGCAATCTCCAGGCCAGCAATCTCGTATATCCGCTCTTCAGTAGGATTCATGGGAGACGTCGTTGTCGTTGGTTACTTTCCCTATCGTTATTTCTAGCGAGAGCCAACATTGCATGTCGGAGCTGATTTCGCGGAGTTCGCCGACGGTGGGTTGATGTAAATCTTTCATCTTTTTGCCGCAGTCGTCTAAAAATGCTGTGATAGATGCCATTAAGTTGAATGTCTGATATTGCCATTGTTTGATTTGGATAGGCGAGATGAATCTCGCGGTCCTTCATTTTTTCCTCGGGACGGCTCGGGTGGCTCCGGTGGAAATTCCGCCGTCGATGAGTAGCAGTTGGCCTGTCATGTAGCGGCTTTCTTCGGAGGCGAGGAAGACGAGCGGGCCGTCGAGATCGCCGGTCTGGCCGGGGCGCTTGAGCGGGATGCGGTCGCTCAGGTATTCCACCCATTCCTGGTCCTCATACATCACCGCGTTCTGCGCGGTCTTGAACCATCCGGGTGCCAGGCAGTTGACGGTGATGCCGTGGACGCCCCAGTCGTCGGCGAGGCTCATCGTCAGTTGTTTGGTGCCCCCGCGGCTGGCGCAGTAGGGTGCGAGTCCCGCGTAGCCGGCCACAGAGGTGACCGAGCCGATGTTGATGATGCGGCCATACTGCGCGGGAATCATGAATTCGATGGCGACCTGTTGGGCGACGAAAAACGTCCCGCGAAGGTTGGTGTCGAGCACCAGGTTCCAATCGTCCCAGGTGATTTCGGTGGAGGGCTTGCGGACGTTGCAGCCGGCGTTGTTGACCAAAACATCGATGCGCTCGACGCTGGATTTCACCTCTCTAACGGCGGATTGAATGCTTTCAAATGAGCCCACGTCCAGCGCCAGCGGGAAGCAGCGTCGTCCGAGCGCTTCCACTTTCGCGCGGATGCCGTCGATCGATCCGAGGCTGCGGCTGGTGACCACAACGTCGGCCCCAGCCTCGGCGAGCGTGAGGGCGAAGCGCTCGCCCAAGCCTCGGCTGGCACCGGTGACAAGAGCCGTACGGCCGGTTAGATCGAAGGATTTCATGGCTTTAAAATGACTTTGAGCAAACCTTCGGTATTCTTGACGAGGCGGGAAAACCAGACCGCACCGTCCGCGAGCGGGACGATGGCGCTGAGCAGCGGCTCGACCTGGATCGAACCGTCTTCGATCCGCCGGATCGCTTCGGGATATTCTCCGGCGCACGCGCAGGAACCTTTGAGCGTGATCTGGCAGGTGACGACTTCCTGGAGCGGCAGCGGCACGCTCGGTTGCAAATTTCCCACCAGCACCACGGTGCCGCCCTTGCGGACACTGCGGATCGCCAGCTCTACGGGTGCCGCCGCGCCGACGACTTCGAAGGCGGTCCCGGCGCCATCGCCGCCGCAGATTTCGCGGAGGTGGGCGGCTAAATTTTCCTGGTTTGCGGAAAATGTCAGCGAGGCTCCTAACTGCCTAGCGAGGGCCAGCCGCGAATCGTCGAGATCCACGGCGATGACCTGCGCCCAGCCGCGGGCTTTCAGCGCCTGGATCACTAACAAGCCGATCAGTCCGGCACCGATCACCACCACCGGCTCACCAAAAATGGGCGGGGCGAGATTGACCGCGTGCAGAGCGATGGCGACCGGCTCGGCGAACGCGGCTTTTTCGAAGCTCAGTGATTCCGGTATGCGGTGCAGGATTCGCGTCGGGAGCACGACCTGCTCGGCGAAGCAGCCGTGACGCCGGTAGTCCGCACAGGAGACTCCGAGCACGCGGCGGTTCGCACAGAGGTTGAAATTGCCACGTCCGCACTCTTCGCACTCACCACAGAATTCGGTGGAGTCGAAGGTCACGCGCTCGCCGATTTCCCAATCCCCCACTCCCTCGCCGAGTTCTGAGATGATCCCAGCCGCCTCGTGGCCCATCACGATCGGCGGGATGCGCCGGCCGCTGCGCCCGTCCATGCCGTGGATGTCGCTGCCGCAAATGCCGCAGGCCTGGACATCGATGCGGACCTCGCCACGGGCGACTGGAGGGCTTGGGATCTCGGCGAATTCGAAAGTCGATGGTGCAGTTAGGAGAAGGGCTTTCATTCGACGGTGGCAGGGTTTTGGATTTCCATCGCGCGATCCATTAACAGGCCACAGGCGGGATCGCCAATACCAACTTGAGATTTGATCCCGCCCGCCGGGTCTCGCACAGTCGGGCATGGAAATGCCGCGCGTCGTCGTAGTCATGGGAGTCGCGGGCTGCGGGAAGTCCACCGTCGGGGCGTTGCTGGCGTCGCGAAACGGCGGCAGCTTTTTCGATGCGGATGCTTTTCACCCCGCCGCTAACCTGGCGAAGATGGCAGCGGGATTTCCCTTGGACGACACGGATCGCGCGCCGTGGCTGGAGCGGCTCCGCAGGGAAGTGATTGACGCCGCGCCTGTGGGAGGACTGTCGGTGCTCGCCTGCTCGGCGTTGAAGAAAATTTACCGCAACCGGCTTGGCGTCGGTCAGGACGGCGTGGCGTTGGTCTATCTGAAGGGCGAGACTGCGCTGCTAGAGCGGCGGCTCGGCGCGCGGGTGGAACACTACATGAAGGCTGGGATGTTAGAGAGCCAGTTGGCGATCTTGGAGGAGCCGCTTCCGGCGGAGGGACTAACTGTTGGGATCGATTCCACGGTGGAGGAAATCGTGATGGCCATTGAAACGGAATTGAGCGTGTCCGCTCGCCGTTGATTCATCCATCTCATCGTCGTGCGGCACCACTGGACAGGCGATCGCTTCCGAATTATAGCTCGGCCATGTCCGATACGGTCATCGTCAGCAACCAAACCTCTTGGGTCCGAATGAGCGAAGGAATCGAAAAAGTAAAAGTCCGTCTCCGCCGCGCCACCGCGTTGCTGGAGAACGCCGGTCTTCCCTACGCCGTCATTGGTGGAAATGCCGTGGCCGCCTGGGTCTCCCGCGTGGATGACTCGGTGGTCCGCAACACCCGCGACGTTGATTTGCTCGTCCGCCGCTCGGACATGGAAGCCATCGTCATCGCCATGGCCGGGGGCGGCTTCATCCACCGCAGCGTCTCCATCCTCGGCGGAAAGGGCCGGATCGAGATGTTTCTCGACGGCCCCGGCGCGAAAGCCCGGGATGGCGTGCACCTGATTTTTTCCGGGGAGAAGGCCACCCCGGAGTCGCTGGAACCCTCGCCCGATGTCGCGGATATCGACGCCATGCACAGTGACTTCCGGCTCATCGATCTCGATGCGCTTCTCACGATGAAGCTCACGTCCTATCGAGATAAGGACCGGGTCCACCTGCGCGACATGATGGAAATCGGCATGCTCGACGAAAGCTGGCTTCCCCGCGTCCCGATTTCGCTGCGCGACCGGCTGCGGGCGCTGCTCGACGATCCGGACGGTTGACCGTGGCGGGGGGGGGGGTGAGTACCAGGCCGCCCGGGCCGCGTGGGGGGGGTGTGGAAGGCCCCCCGGCTGCCGGAGGGTGGGGGGGGGGGGGGGGGGGGGGGGGGGCGCGGCCCGGGGGGGAGGATATT
>JANMSI010000118.1:0-30833 GCA_031389115.1 Akkermansiaceae bacterium | reverse complement strand
AAGCCGCCGCGCTGACGCCCGCCCGCCTCGCCGCTGAGCGCCGCGTCAAATCCGCAGACGAGGAAGTCGCCTAAACGTCCGCGACCTGACCGCCCCGTGCGCCCCAACGCCAGAGGATGAATTTAGGACGCTTACTTTGCTTCTCTCATGCGGCGGAGATCATGCTATTACCGGGACCGACCTCATCCCCGCAGGTTGACGGTCATACGGTGCGCTATCTCACATTTTCCGGGACCTCTCTGACCCCATCGGATGCTCGTTTACCGGAACCCTATCGACGGGGCAAGTGAAGGCTCGGTCCGGTGCTGCCCACATCTCCCTCCGGCGCGGAATTCATGGCACGAGAGCAGTCCACTTATGCCACCGGTCCAGACCACATTGATCTCCCGTGCAGGTCACATCACTCCCGGGAGCTCTCCACATTATCTCCAGGGTGGGAATCATGGCTTGGCTGCTGTGCACATCTGCCGCCGGTGGTGTCCACATTGACCTCCGATGGTGTCCACATCGATCTCCGGTGCTGTTTCAGCCGATTTATCAAGCACTTGTGTCTTGCGAGCCGTTCAGTTTGTCATTTTTCATGCTTCGAGATAATTCCTCTACGCCAACTCCCGGCCGATTCATGACTCATCTGGAAAACACGCCCGTTGCCTGCCCGGCACCCGCCTGATAGTTCACAGTTCGTTGGAAAAAAACACCCACCTGCTAAAATTATGAACGATAAAGACAACGCTGTTTACCAAGCCCTCGGACGCGTCAACCGCTTCGGAGCCACCCACGCCACCGCCTTCCCGGCCGCTAGCAATGCCGTCGCCGGATTCGCCCGCGGCATCCAGATCGCCGGCGGCATCGGCCCGGACAATTCCGTGCCCGGCATCCCCGCCAGTCCCGCCACAGGGGCCCGTAATCACTTGTTCGCGGAAGTCTGGGAAGACCTCAAGGCCATCTCCGGCACTGCCCGCGGCATCTCTCGTGAGGATCCGGGTTTCGCGGCGGATTTCGCCTCGGCAGCGACACCCACCGCGAAATCCTCACCACCGCCACCGACTTCCTCGGCCACCTGCAAGATCCCGCCACCGTCGCCAAATTCATCGCCTACGACCTGCCCGCGGGTTTCGTCGCCGACCTCCAGACCGATCTCGCCGCCATCGATGGCAGGGGTGCGGAACAAACCGACGACAAAATGGCAGACATCGGCGACACCGTCCGCACCCGCGGACTGATCGCAGAGGCGCGGGAAGTCATTGCCAGCCTCAACACCTCCGTCCGCAACCGCTTTCGCACGGAGCCGGACATCCTCGCCGAGTGGCGCATCGCCTCCCGCATTCACCGCACCGGCGACAGCAGCCCGGAGGAACCCACGCCTCCGGTCGCCACGCCGTTTGTCTAACTGGAGTGCGGGTTTCAACCCGCCTCTTCTCTTCCAAACAGCGGCTCACCTCACGGTGGACCGCTGTTTTCGTGAAAACTAATACTAAAACTACTCTAGCCGAACCCCAGAGAATCCCACCCGACGTGAATGTCTGTTAATTGGGACTGGTACCATTTCCACGCCGTCCGAAGCAGGCGGGCGAGCCCGTTAGGGCTTAAGCTCGCCTGACTGCTTCGGCGGATGTTTGAAGATGCCTAACATGGCATTCTCGCGGTGCCATGAAACCATCCCGCCAAACACAATCCGTCTATCGGAACCAGAACGCCCTCGTCCGCGCCGTCTTCGAGCGCGCCGGAGACGCCCGCAAGGTCCTCTGCGTCGCTCTCGACTACGCCAAGCGAAAGCACGTCGCCCTCATCTGCGACGGCCACGGCGATGTCCTCAAAGCCTCCTTCCCCGTTGAAAACAACGCCGCCGGCATCGCCCACCTCATCAAAGAAATCACGGCCACCGCCCGCCGCCGCAAGATCCCCAAAGACCAGATCTTCCTCGGCGGCGAGGACGAAGCCGCCTACGTCGCCAACTTCACCGAAGCCCTCCGTGCCAAAGGCTATCTCGTCGTTAGAGTCAATGCCTACGAAGCCAAGGAAAACCGCGAAAACCTCCTCGCCAGCACCGACATTCGCGACCTGCTAGGCATCGCCAAAACCCTCCTGTCCCGCCGCGCCCGCCTCACCGGTGACACTTCCACCTCCAACGCCGCTTACCACCACCTGCGCGAAATCACCCGTTGCCGCCGCACACTCGTCCGCCAACAAACCGCCGCCTCCAACCGCATCCACGCCATCGCGGACCAACTCTTCCCCGGCTTCCTCAACGGCTCAAAAAGTGCCCTGACACCCTTCACCGACGCCTCCCTCGAACTCATGAAAGAGCGCTTCAGCGCCCCCGAGATCGCGCGGCGCAAAGTCACCAGCCTCGCCAAACCTCCTGCGCCGCCATCTAGTCCACCACCCCGACGAAACCGCCGCTCAAATCATCCTGTTAGCCCGCGAAGCCCTGCCACCTGCCGCTCACCGCGTCGCCACCCTCCAGCGCACCCTCGCCGCCACCGTCGATCTCTATCATTGCCTCAAGCGCAACGCCCTTGAGCTTCGTGCCGATGCCGCCCTCACTCTCGCCACCACCCCCTACGTCATGCTCACCAGCATTCCCGGCATCGGCTTCGTTCTAGCAGCAGGGCTGGCCGGAGAGCTCGGCGATCCCAAACACCTCGGCAAGTTAGATTCCCTCTGCGCCTACGCCGGCATCGTCCCGCGCACCTGCCAGAGCGGCGGTCCCGACTCACCCGCCGTCCAAGGCCACGCCTCTCCCCGCTGCAACCGCATCCTCAAGGACTGGACCGTCCAGAGCGCCCAGAAAATCCACCTCTACGGCCCGCCCGAGCTCAAAGACCGCATCACCCGTTGGAACGCCAACGGCCAGCATGGCATCTTCGCCGCCGCCCGCCACCACCTCCGACTCGTCAGCACCCTCGTTAAAAACGAACATCCCTACTTCGCTCCCGAGGCACGGGGACGCCAAGCCACCCCAGAACAAATCGCCTCCGCCGCCCACGCCACCTGGGGCATCCTCCAGCGCAAATGGCGGACTGTTAGCGGCGGCCTCGACCTCATCCTCGACGAAGCCCACCCCCTCGGATTTTGGCGGCGAGTCATCAAAGAGCTTCACGGCATCGACCTTCCCGAGCGCCAATGAACCACCTTCCCACCAACCCGCAGCCTCCCACGAAATGAACCGCAGACGGGACTAACGAAAACGGAGACGGGGCGACCGGATGGCTCTATTTGGGATGCCGCGCCAACACCACCAAGTGTGGTGGGACGCGACGGCTTGGGTCAGTAAGCCAAGACACCGGTCGCCCCCGATCCGACCTGGGGAGACAAGCCCCGGGCCGGACCATGGCTACGAGATACTCCGCCCCGGCAACTGTGTCGAGGGCACGTCACACCAGTCCGCCAGGCAAAGGGGGCGAAGCCGGGCCAGCAAATGGCCGGCAACCGGTGGCTGCCACCACCCGCACCCGTCTCCACCTTCCATCCCGAAGGCTAACATTCCGCAAGGCTCAGAACCAGCCCGGCCAAATCGAGACTCTCGACCTGGCAAGTCTCCTCGCGCCCATGTCGGACCTTGAGAAAAAATCAAAAAAACACCTTGATTCGCTCTGATACTACTGCCCCCGAAACATTCTGTATTGCGGGGCCTCGCTTCATGTAATACGAATATTCCATGCAAACACTGGTGCTGCGCATCCCCGACGACTTGGCCAAGGAACTGGATGCCGAGGCGAAGAAGACCCATCTGACGAAATCGGAAGTCGCCCGCAGGCGGCTCATCGCGGCAGGTGCGCAAAGTCATGCTGCCGCCTCCGGCTTCGATCTGATCGCGGATTTGGTCGGCACCGTAGAGGGCGGCCCTGCCGATATGAGCGCCAGGAAAAAGGAATACCTGAAATCGACGAGTTATGGGAAATCCCGTCATCGTTGATGCCTCGTTTCTCGTCGCCCTCTGGCGGAAGAACGATCAGAACCACCCATGGGCCATCCAACAGGCGCAGCTTCATCCTCCGCCGTGGATCACCTGCGAGTCCGTTCTTTCCGAGGCGGATCACCTGCTCGCCCCCGAGGGCTGCGCCACTCTCCGCCTTGCCTGCCGCCGCGGCGCTCTCCAGATCTCCCCGCTTCATGAGGATGCCTTCATCCCTGTCCTCGATCTCTTGGACAAATACGCCCATATCCCGATGAGCATTGCCGACGCCTGTCTGGTCCGTCTCACGGAAGTCCTGCCCGATCCGCTCCTTCTCACCACCGACTCCGACTTCAAGATTTACCGCCGCCTGGGCAGGCGGGTGATCCCCACGCGAATGCCCTGAGTGACCTGTTTAATAACTGCTTTATAAAGGGAGATGATGAAGATTTGGATCGTTCGCAAGCCATTTATAATACTCGTGAATCTGGTCAGGCCTCGAAAATGTTCTTACCGGCGCTCCCAAATTTCGGTTTCATTCGGGCAGTCCACGGTAAATGCCTGCCGTCCGCCCCACCCATTCCACAACCCATGAAAATTAAATTCTGCGGTGCCGCCGGCACCACGACTGGCTCGCAGCATTTGCTGGAGATCAATGGCAAGCGCATCCTGTTGGATTGCGGGCTCTATCAGGGGTCGCGGAAACACGCTTACGAGGTGAACTGCTGTTTCCCGCACTTCGATCCGAAGACAATCGATGCGGTAATTCTGTCGCACGCGCACATCGACCACAGCGGCAACCTGCCGAATCTAACCACCAAGGGCTACACGGGAAATATTTACGCCACCCACGCCACCCGCGATCTCTGCCAGATCATGCTGGCGGACTGCGCGCGGATCCAGGAGAGCGACATCGACTGGCTGAACAAGCACCGCAAAAAGGAAGGCCTTGAGCCGGTCACGCCGCTCTACAACGAGCAGGAGGCCGAGCATTGCCTGAGGCAGTTTGTGACGATGAACTACGACCGGCCGATGCTGGTTTCCGACGGCGTCAGCGTCACCTTCATCGACGCTGGGCACATCATCGGCAGCGCGCAGGTGTTGTTGGAAATCGACGACCATGCGGACGGGAAAAAGAAGCGGTTCCTGTTTTCCGGCGACGTCGGGCGCGGCTCTAACGAAGTGCTGCGGGATCCGGTGCCGGTGCGGGATATCGATTTCCTGCTGATGGAGAGCACCTATGGCGGTCGCGAACACGAAGCGCCGCCGGGGGTGGGCGACCATTTCGGCGAGATCATCCGGCAAGCGGTCCAGCGCGGCGGGAAGATCCTGATTCCGGCCTTCGCGGTCGAGCGGACGCAGCAGCTTCTGTATGTCCTGCACGAGCTATTCCAGCGGGGGGAAATCCCGGAGATCCCCGTTTACGTGGACAGCCCGCTCGCTGTTAGCGCGACGGAAATTTACCGTCTGCACCCGGAGTCGTTCAATCAGGAGGTCTATGAGTCGTTGTTCGAAAAACAGAACCCGTTCGGTTTCGAAAATCTAACGTTGGTGCGGTCGGTGAACGGATCGAAGGCGCTCAATGACATCATCGGCGTGGCGATCATCATTTCCGCCTCGGGGATGTGCGAGGCGGGGCGGATCCTGCACCATCTGAAGAACAACATCGGTGACCCGAAAACCACCGTGCTGTTCGTCGGCTATTGCGCGGACAACACGCTGGGCCGCCGCATCCGCGATGGCGAGCGCGAGGTGCCGATCCTCGGCGGCCGCTATCGGGTGCGGGCGAAAATTGAGATCATCGATTCGTTTTCAGGTCACGCGGATCACTCGGAGCTGCTGGATTATTTCGAAAGGATCACCGGGCCGAAGGAGCGCGTGTGGCTGGTCCACGGCGAACCTGATAGTGCGTTGAGACTTCGCGATGGATTGATGGCAGCGCACACAGGCTCCATTGAGGTCGCGCAGCTTGGCGAGGAAGTGGAGTTCTGAGCATGACCCATTTTCCCAACCTTTCCGCTTGAAGCGGTGAAAGCGCCAGCGCACCGTTTTTGCACATGGAAGTTTCGAAGAAGAATTCACCCACCCCGACGGAGTTGATCGACTGGCTGAATGATGAGGGAGTCATGGAACTGGACTGGGATTTTCCCGAGGATGGCGATCTGTTTCTAGCAGGTCTCGACTCGATGGCGGTGATGCAATTGGTGGTGGCGGTTGAGGACCGGTTCGGGATCGAACTCGCGCCGGAAGACCTGACGAAGGCAAATCTCGCCACGCCGATCACCCTGGCGGCGCTGATCGCGGCGAGGATCTCATGAAACTGCGGCCAGAAGCCTATGACGTGGCGGTCATCGGTGGAGGCAGTGCGGGACTCGCCGCCGCCGTCGCGTCGGCGCGGCAGGGAGCGCGGACGTTGTTAGTCGAGCGCCACGGATTTCTGGGAGGGATGGGCACGGCGTCCCTGGTGCATACGTTTTGCGGGCTCTATTTGCTGCGCACCGAGCTGGGCGCGGTGCTGGCGAATCCGGGTTTCCCTTCGGAAATGGCCGGGCGGATGATCGCCGCGACCGGGATGCGTCCGGTGCGGATGGGACGCGTGGATGTGCTGCCGCAACACCCCGTGGAGTTCGTGCGGATCGCGGATGAAATGGTTAGTGCGGAGCCGCTGATCGACCTGCTGCTGCATACGGAAGTGACCGCCGTCCACCGTGAAGACGCTTGGGGAATCCAGCTGGCCGGACGGGCTGGAATCCGACGGGTGAGCGCGAAATGCCTGGTCGATGCTTCCGGGGACGCAGTGGTGGCCGGAATGTTAGGAGGCAGCCAGGCGATGGCCGAAGCGCCACGCCTGCAACGCCCGGCGTACGTTTTCGGGATTCACAATGGACTGCCGATGGATGACGAGGCGCGCCTGCTAACAGCCGGACTGCTGGTGGTGGGAGTCCGCGCGGGGGAGCTGTCTGACGCGGCTTTGGGGCTGTCGTTTCGCGGCTCGGGAAGACCGGGCGAAATTTTCGGCACGCTCGATCTAACTGGCGGCGAGGCAGCGGGCGACTACGATCCGCTGGAAGCGGCTTGCCTGACCGCGCTGGAGACTAACGGCCGGGCCGTTGCAGGGAAAGCCATGGCGTGGTTGTCGGCGAGTTCGGCCTTTTGGAAAAGTGCCTACATCAGCCACTGGCCGGTGCGGGCGGGCGTGCGCGAGAGCCGCCGCTGGATTGGCGAATACGTGCTCACTGGCGGGGACTTGTTAGCCGGCAGTCGGTTCGAGGATGAGATCGCGCTCGCGACCTGGCCGATGGAGTTCCGCGAAACCCCGCGCGGGCCGAAACTGCGGTTTCCGGAAGGGGATCGACCTGCGGGGATTCCGCTGAGATGTCTGAAGCCCGCAGGAATCGAGCGTCTGTTCGTAGCCGGCCGCTGCATTTCCACCGACCACGACGCGCAGGCCTCGATCCGGGTGATGGGGACTTGTTTCGCGACGGGCGAGGCCGCAGGGCGGGCGGCGGCGCAGCTTATTTCAACTTGAGACGGCCATCATCGAGGTCCAGTCGGTACAGGACCTGGTTGTAGTTGTAGCGCGGAGTCGGCCGGGCGTTATCGGCGAACTCGGCGGTGTAGGTGCCTTCGAATAGAATGAAAGGCGCGCCATCGGGAAACAGGGCGGTCTGGATGCGCGGGTTGTAGAACGTGTAGTTGTCGTGGCTGAGGACCTTCACCGCAGCGTTCCACGGGCCGAACGGCGACTCCGCTTCGGCATACCAGATTTCCCCGAACGCCGAGGGCTTGCCAAAATTCTGGGTGAAGATGGCGATCCAGCACTTGCGGAAGGAGTTCCATGCGATCGAGCCGCGGTGCGGTTGGACTTCCGAGCCGTCCGTTGCGGATCGCGGAGCGGCGGGCGAGGGGACTTTTTCCCAGGTGGCCGGGTTTTTCCATGATTCGAAATCGTCGGGACAGCGGGCGGCGGGAAACGGATCGCCGAAGAGCAGCCAACTTTTTCCCGCCGGATCCTGCCAGCGGACCGGGTGGCCCTGAAGCACGAGCGGCCTAGCTCCGTCGGCTTTTTTCCAAATGATTTTCTCCGGGATGAATTTGCGGGCGGCGTTGTCCCATACGCACAGACCAACTTCATACTCTTCAAGGTGGCCCATGATTTTCGAATAGGTGGCACCGAGGCGGTCGTTCCCAAATCCAACCAATCCCCCGAGCCAGGTCGGTCCGTCGCCGGGAATTTCAGCGACGCCGCGGAGCTTGTCCTTGTCGTCGCGGAAATGGGCGTAAGGCATCGCCAGCGGCGGCTCGAACTTTTTCAACGGAGCCAGCGGCGTGGTGGCCGCGGTGGCGTTGAAAATACCGAGCGGGTAGCCCGGAACGCTCGTGTCGCCCCAGAGCGAGAAGATTTTGCCGCCGAAGATCGCGGAGATCACCGAGTCGCAGCCGAAGACCCCGGTTTCGGGCAGCAGGGCGGGGATTCCCAGTTTTTCCCCCTCGGCAAAAAGCCCGGTCCCGGTCAGCCGTCCGAGGCGCTTCGCGATGATCCGGCGCTCGACCTCGATGCGGAATTTTCCTCCCGCCTTGAGGGTGGGGCGGACGCCCTGAAAGCCAAACCCATCCTGCGGCACGCCGTAACCATGCCCTTTTACCATGAACCAGATCTCGCGATTCAGCAGGTCTGGGTCATCGATGGCGATCAACCCCAAATTATCGCTGACGTGGACTGTTTCATGAGTGGTTCGCAACTCGACGAGCGGGACCGGCCAGCCGTTTTCCAGATCGACGATCTCAATGCGGCAAGGTTCCACCGCTAGGGCGGCACAAGGGAAGAGAAGAATGGCAAGTTTGAGCATGGCGAACGAACGGGCAGCTACGCGGAGCAATGCGGCGTTGTTTCTCCCACGCTACCAGCGGATTTTATGGCCCTGGAGGCCGTCGATTTGAGTTAGAAAAGGCACACCATTTCGCTTGCCACCCCAAGAGTGAGGCCCCACAAAAGCCCCCCGCTCATACTTGGGGCTGCGCAAAATCTGTTGCTCCGCCCCGTGTGGCGGCTCAAATCTTACCCGCACCTTCCCATGGAAAGCATTTCATCCCGTATTGCCAAGGTTTCCCCGTCCCTCACGCTCGCCGTCACCGCACAGGCCAAGGCGATGATCGCCAAGGGCGAAGAAGTTTATGCGCTGGCCGGCGGCGAGCCGGAAGTGGACACCCCGCAGTTCATCAAGGACGCGGCCATCGCCGCGCTCCAGGCCGGCCAAACCAAATACACCCCGGCCGGCGGCATCCCCGAGCTCCGCGCCGCGCTCTCCAACAAATTCAAGGTCGATAACAACCTCGACTACGCCGCCAGCCAGATTTGCGTCACCGGTGGGGCGAAAATGGCTTGCTACAATGCCATCCTCGCCGTCATCGAGGAGGGCGACGAAGTCATCATCCCGTCGCCGTTCTGGGTTTCCTATCCGGAAATGGTCCGGCTCGCCGGCGGCGTCCCCGTCATCGTCGAGACCAAGGAATCGACCGGCTGGAAAATGACTCCCGAGCAATTCGAGGAGGCCATGACCCCGGCGACCAAGATGGTCATCATCAACACGCCCGGCAACCCGACCGGAGCCGTTTACACCAAGGAGGAGCTGCTTGCCCTCGGCGAAATCGCGCTCACCGAAGACATCGTCATCCTCTCCGACGAAATTTACGAAAAGCTGATCTATGGCGAGTCCAAGCATGTCTCCATCGCCTCGCTCAGCCAGGAACTTTACGACCTCACCATCACCGTCAATGGCTTCTCCAAAGCCTATTCCATGACCGGCTGGCGTCTCGGCTACACCGCCGCGCCGAAGCCCTTGGCCGACGCGATCGAGAAGATTCAGAACCACACCACGTCGAACGCCAACTCATTCTCCCAATACGGCGCGCTCGCCGCCTTGGAAGGCGACCAATCTTTCATCGACGACCTCCGCGGCGAGTATGACGTCAAGCGCCAGTTCATGTTCGCCCGCCTCAAGGCCATCAACAACATCCGCGTCGTCGAGCCGCTCGGTGCGTTTTACTTTTTCGTCAATACCGGTTCCATGGGCCTCAAGTCCATGAATCTCTGCGATAAACTGCTTTCCCGCTACAAGGTCGCCGCGGTTCCCGGCATTGCCTTCGGCTACGACGAAGGCGTCCGCCTCAGCTATTGCACCACGCTGGACATCCTCAACGAGGGCCTCTCCCGCTTCGAGCAATTCTGCCGCGAGCATTGACCCACGGACCGCGAAATTCATTTCGCCTGTCTCTTAAAACCGCCGCCGGGTGCTCCCCTGCGGCGGTTTTTTCGCCATCACTCCAGCTTCCTCCCCAGCGCATCTCGATCCGCCTGCGAAAGCTTGCCCACCCAAGCTTCGGCAGCGCCGGGGTCTCGTTCTTCCCAGTTCCGTTTCACGATCTTCATCTGGCGGATGCGTTCTGTCGGATCATCCAGAGTCACACTCAGGTCGGCGGCCTGCTGCCCGCCGCTCATGTTACCGATGAGACGCGCCTTGCACTGATCGCGGGCCGGTCCTAAATCCAGATTGTTCACCCACTCGATGGCCTCCTCGGCACCGGACAGCCCCCACCAGATGTCCATCGCCTTCATCAGCGGCTCCGGTGCCTTGTCCTCCTTGAGCGCCACCCACGCGGCGAACGCCTGATGCGGGTCTTTGGTCGCCCACGCTCCAAGCATTTCTTCGCTCAGCGCGTGCTTTTGCTTGTCCGGCAGGTTCGTGCTTTCGAGAAATGCTGAGGCTTCCGCGGGCGACTTCACCGCCATTTCCCGGACCAGTAGCTCGCTGCATTTCTGGGCGAATTCCGGGTCGCCGTGAGAGGCCACGAGTGCCAGCAGCTCGTCGCGCTTCGCCGGGTCATGCGCCAGCCGTTGGCTCCAGTTCAGCAGCGTTGCCCGCTGCGCATCGGCGTCGAGCAAGCCCAGTGATTCGCGGGCCGCGGAAAAATCCGTGGTCGCCTGATGATTCAGGAAATCCTGTCGCAGCTTCACGCCCATCTGCTCGCTGCCGGGCGGGAACTCGCCCCGCGTCACCCACGCTTGGGCCGCTTCCGGGTCGCGTCTCAACCAATCCGCGAAGGCTTCCGCGCGTGGAGCGTTCGGGAAATCCATCAAGCCGAGGCAAGCGCCCGCAGGGTCTTTCAAGCTCCACTGCCGGAAAATCTCGCGCACCAGCGGCTGCTTCCAATCGGGCCGCGCCCAGCTCACCCCACCTCCGCCCAGCAGATCCGTAGCGTATCCCGCCATTTCCTCCGTGCTCATCGTCGCCAGCACCGCCGCCGCTTCAGCCCGCAGCGCCCAATCATGTGCGGCCGATGGAGAAGTGGAGAAACGCCCGCGCAGATCTTCCTTCAGCGCTGCAAGCTGCTTCGGTGTGCGCAGCGTCACCGTGGAGGTCGCTGCTGGTCGATCCACCGACCCGCCTGTGATTCCTCTTACCCGGAGCGGAACGCGCGAATCTTCCCCCTCCTCCCTCGCCACCGGTCCGATGTATCGGCCAAGCAAATAGCACGCGATCCCTGCGACCACAGCTGCCAGTAATACCTTGTTCATCGCTCTGGATCTCCTTCCCCAGCGAATATTTCGCGGATCGGCGGCGGCGCGGTCTCCAGCCAGTTTCCGGCTGCCTCGGGATCCTTGGTCTGCCATTTCTCCATGAAATCGCTCAGTCGTTTGCGGGCCGCCTCCTGGGTCGCCGCGTGTTGAGTTGCGATGCTCAAGCCATATTCCTTCGCGAGAAATCCCGCCACAACGTCCGTATGGCCGGAGCTTTCCCAGGCAGGAGCCTGCTCCGCGAGCCACTTACGCGCGCCGGGTCCGTCCGTCCTTAGCCAAAATTGATAGCCCTCCTCCCACGACTTCCCGTCGGGCGGGAGGTTGTTCTTCACGGCCCACGGCAAGGCCAGTGCTGGATTGTGGGAAATATTGTCCTTCACGAGCTGTTTCACGATCTTCGGCAGCTGTTGCGCCTGCGCCTCCGTCATCGCCGCGTGGAAATCGGTCTGCCCCCAACCCCGGAACAGCAGTTGATAGCCCCAATCCCGATGCGCCATCTCCGGTTGCTCCTTCAGCGCCGCCAGCATCGCATTCCGGCTGGCGGGGTCCGTCGCGGTTCCCAAACAATACCACCCCAGCAGCAGATCCTGAGTTTCCGGATAGAGTTCCAGATTCTCGAAAACGTTCGCCGGCGTCCAAGTCCGCACCAACTGATCGCGACCGTAGTATTCCAGCTTCTCGTCATCCTTCACCGCCCGGTAAGCCGCATTTGGATCGGTCCGCATCCACGCTGCCATCACGCTTTTTAGCAGATTCTCCCGCCGGATCCCGGCCATCATCTCGTGCGTTTCCGGGATCGCCACGGCCGCCGCCAGCGCCGCCTGCGGGTCCGACTCCGCCCAGTGGAAATAGAGCGCCGCTTCGATTTCATCCAGCCGCTTCGTTTCTTCCGTCCCACTTGCTGCCGCCCCCCGCGCCTCGGCCACCCGTCGAAGCGCTTCCGGGATGGCCGCCCCCGGCAGCCGGGAAATCACCTTCCAGACATCCGTCTCCCTGCTGCCCGCCTCCAGCAACCCCCTGAATCCCGCCACCGGGTCCTCCTCCGTCCGCCGGTCCCGTGGCGAAGGCCGATCCACGATCACGGCGCTTTCCCGCGAAATTTCAGCCCGGTAGGCGTCCCCCCGGGCCGTCCTCCCCATGCTATACCCCCCCACGCCGCACAGGCCGATCACGACCACCCCGAGAATGGGAAAACGGGTTTTGCTCATTCTTCGTTAGCTATCCGACGCCCATACCCGTGGCAAGAAACCATTCCAGCCTCGCTCAGCCGCGTCCCTCCCGCCGGCGGATTTTTTGTGCTACCGCCCGCCCCTGTTTCGGATAGAAAACACGGCACCGATGAGACTGCTCCCACTCTCCATCATTTCCGGCGCCGTGCTCCTTGGAATCGCGCTCGGGCTCATCCTTGCCCCATCGTTGCGGCAGACCGGACCGGCGGATTCTCGGCCATCGCAGGGGAAATCAGCAACCGCCGCCACGACATCCGTCACCACGGATGCTCCCGCCAACTCTCCCTCGCGAACCCGCGCGAGAGATCGTGAACCGGCTAAGAAGACCGATGAACCCCGCATCTCAGTTCCCGTAAAAGCCATGGTGGCAATTCTACAGGGAAGCCTTGGCTCACCGCGTTTCAGTGAACTGGAGAAAAAGGTGGGACCGGCCTTGGAATCGCTCGGTGCCTCCATGACCGAGAAGGACGAGATCGAAGACTTGATCAGGAAATCCAAGGACGAGGTCACCGCTGCGGAAAAAACTCATTTTAAGCTGGGACTCGTCACGCCCGATCGCATCGAGATCGACACCAGCGGCATGCGGGAACCGATTTCCGCCATCATCGGGCGTCTCAAGGATGGCATCCATGCCACGCTGAGGCCCGAAGCCGCGGAAATCCTCATCTCCGCCATCAATTGGAAGAGCTACTATTGGATCGATGAAAAGGACCTCGTCACCACCCTTGAGATCATCAGAAAGCCCTCCGGCGAGCTCAGTGCCTCGTCGAGAGATTCCATCAGTAGCAGTGGCAGGGCGATTGATAGAAATTTCCCGGACGACGGCACTCCATTACCCGCCGACCAAGTTTACCCTGAACACTGGAGGCCCCTTCTCAAAGGCCTCACCCTCATTCCCAAGGACGAACGCTGAGAGCCGCTCGGATTTCACTCCGGTCGCTCCACAGCCACCGTGTTACTTGCCCGCTCGTTGCCCGTTTTTAAAATCACATACACCCGGAAGCTCGCCACCGCGCCCGGCCTTGCTAGCAGGTCCGCCGTCTCCACCGCCAGCGCCGCGTCCGGCGGGGTGTTCGCCACCACCGCCTCGTCATCCCGGTGATATTCCGGCCCGGCGCAGCCGCGGAGCTGATAGTGGTCCAGTTGCTCGTCCTTGCTCGCCGTCCAGGCGATCCGCGCCACGCCCGCCCCCGGCAGCCACTCCGCCGTCGCCCGCACCGGGTCCGGCGTATGGCCCGGCAGCGGCCACAGCCGTGGCAGAGTCAGCACCAGCACATCATTTTCCGCCAGCCGTGCGGAAATCACCCGCATGTAGCTCGTCAACATCGCCCGCACCCGCTTCATCACCGCGTTCCGGCGGGCGCGGGCCACGCCTAGGGAAAATTCCGCCGCTTCCAGCGCCAATCCGGCCAGGCGCAGTGCCTCCACCTCCGCCGCATATTCCGCCCGGCCCATGGTCCCCTCCGGGCCGATCCATACCGGCAGCGGAGCCCCGGCCGGTGCCGGTTCCGCCTCCAGCGCCGCCCAGATCCGCAGCCCCTCGCGGCACGGCCACAGGTATTTATCCAGCGCCGCGCCTGTCAGCGGCAGCTTGGGCAGCAATTTCCCCCACAGCGACTCCCCCCAATACGCCCGCACCACCGCGTAAAACCGCTCCAGCGCCACCCGCACCGCCACCCGCCCCTCCTTCATCCCCGCCCGGGCGATTCCCACTTCCATCACCCCTGCCCGCACCCGTTCCACCGCTTCTGCCAGCTCCGCGTGCAGACTCTCGCCCACCGCCCGCCCTCCTTCCGGCAGAACGAACGCCCCACCCGTCCCCACCTCCACCGCCGCCCAATGGCTCAGGAATTCACGAAGCGTGGACGGGTAACTGACAGGCGCATCCAGTGGCATTCCGCTAGTTGAAGGCTATTTAGTGAAAATTAAAGCCTAAAAAGCAAAATTTAGAGCTCAATAGTATAAAATAATTATTAAATAGCACACATTTAAAACACAAAAGCAGAAAATGTTGCCAATAAATGAAAAATAATGGCAATAAAGTGGAAAATAAAGATGATTATTGCCACTATTTATCCCAATTCGTAGGAAACTCTCCCGTGATTGGACCTCCCGCTGCATCGCTGCGGGAAAACTCAGGTCCACCTGCACGGAGGTTCTGGACCTGTCGCAATGGGTCAGGCGGCGGGTGAGGTTGTATTACCCTGAAAACCGAAATGAAATTGAACAGGAGGAAACGGAGGTAACAGAGTTTTAATCATTTGGGTCTGAAATCGAAACCCGTTACGCGTCATGGTTTGCATGACTCGTGGCGCGTTCGTAACTCATTCATTCTCCGTTTCCTCTGTTTCCTCCTGTTGATCCATTCTCCTTTCCAGGATTATTGGAAGCAATGGAAGCAGCCGCGCCCGCGCCGCCGGCACCTGCTCGCGCTTGGGATTGATCCCGACCGCGTGCATTTGGCGCCGCGGAGCCGCGAAGGCTACTGAGCCAGACATCGATTGTGCGAACGGCCCTCAACGACCGTTGGCTGGAGGAACAAGGAGTTCCAAATCTGAGGACCATCTGGATGGTTTTCCACCATGGGCCTGCTGCCCGAGTCTGATTGGAACCGCCCTGTACGGAGCCGTACGCAGGGTGGTGTGGGACCCGGGAGCTAACTACTCCCGAGGACCCGATTCGCTGTTGGAGGTTTTCAGTGGCAGTTCGAAGAGCGGAGCTTGTAATCCGTAAATCACTTCATCCCGTGAGAATCTAAAGCCCAGCTTGAGCATGACGCGAAATGAAGCGGAGTTGTCTGGATGGGCAAATGCAAAGAGAGTCGACTCATTAAGAAACTCGTTGGCGACCTCAATCCATTTACGTCCAACCTCAGTCGCAAATCCGCGGTGCCAATAGGGACGGGAAAGTCTGTAGCCCAGCTCTACTCCCTTCCCCTCTGGCAAGCTGTAAAAACCGGAATCTCCAATGAGGCGTTGCGTCTTGTTGTCCACAATCGCCCACTTACTAAATCCGTGACTATCTTGGTGATCTATGTAGCGACTGACCCTCGCAATCGTCTCGTCGATCGTGGAGTCCGATCCAAAAGGGATGTAGCGCATCACTTCGGGATCGCTGAACCATTCAAACGCATCTTCTGCATCAGAGACACGAAACGGTCGCATTGTGGTGCGTGATGTTTCAAGAGATGAACGCATTGGGATTTTCTTAGCGAACAGTGTGATTCGTTCCGACACAAGGTCACGAAAATCGCCCGCTGAGACGAGAAGATTCTCCGGAGGATTTTTCCAAAGGGTGCAATTTCAATCACTCGTGGAGATGGTAACTGATGCTTGATGGCCACGAAGGCGGAATGGAAATGGAGGAGATCGGGGATGAATCTGCCAAGTGTTCGTTCTTCAAAGCAGCGGTGATGGTAAAACGCGAAGGACTGGCAGCAGCGCAGGGCTGCGGGGTTCCCATCACGATAGGAGGCCTACACGAACCTTGGACTGCGGCAGCCTGCTGCCGCTGTGGTCCCGGAGCCTGCTGCGGGCGCAAACTTGGCAGCCCCGTGCCAGCAGGCTGGCTACGGAAAGCGGCAGCAGGCTGCCGCAGTCCAAGGGGGCATGAAATCAGCGACGGCGGCGCAGGGTGGTGGCGCTGAGTGTGAGGGCGAGTAGCGCGGCTGCGGTGGGCTCGGGGATGACGGCGGTCTGCCCGGCGAAATTGGTGGGAGTGGCCTGCGCGTTGATGGAGGTGGCGGCGGCGGTTTGCCCGGAGTTGGCGATCTGGCCGTTGAGAGAGGAGGTGCCGTTGGTGGGGAGAGAGGTGAGGTTCACGCGGTCGGTGCCTTCGGCGAAGTTGATGAAGTTATTCGCACCGGCGGAGAAGAAATTGGCGGGGATGATGAAATCCGGGGTGACGCCGTAGAGGGTGGTGAGGTTCGCGGTGCCAACGAGGAAGGCTTTGTTTGCCGAATCGCCGGGGAGCTGGGACAGGCTCCGGGTGTTCTGAATGGCCGCGCCGATCTCGAAGGTAACGGTGTGACCGCCGAGGAATTGCTGGCTGGAGGAGGTGGTGAACATTTCGACGAACTGCACGCTGCCATCGGCGTTGGAGTAAATTTCCTGGATGTCGTAGAAATGGAAGGCGGCTTGGGCGGAACCGGAGGCTGCAAATGCGGCTGCGATGAGACTGATGAGGTGGTTTTTCATGGGAGATAGGGATGGGATGCCAGCAGAGTCGGGTGTGCGGGGCAAGGTGAGAATTGCGGCGAGACGCGGCAGCCACTTGCATGGCAGCCTTTTCCCCACACTGGACAAATCCGGCGGGCTCTGGCAACCATCCGACCCCATGTCCGAGTTAGCGAAAGCCTATGAACCGCAAGCGGTGGAAGCCAAATGGTATGCCGCCTGGATCGCCGGAAAATGCTTCGAAGCCGATCCTTCGTCCGCGAAGGACGGGTATTCGATCGTGATCCCGCCGCCGAATGTCACCGGGATTTTGCATCTGGGCCATGTGCTGAACAATGGGCTTCAGGACATCCTTGCGCGGCGCGCGCGGCAGAATGGCAAGGAGGTGCTGTGGCTGCCCGGCACGGACCATGCGGGCATCGCGACGCAGGCCCGAGTCGAGCGGGAGGTGCGCGAAACGGAGGGCGTGACCCGCCACGATCTGGGGCGCGAGGAGTTCCTCAAGCGCGTGTGGGATTTCAAGAACAAGCATGGCGATATCATCATCAACCAGCTCAAGCGGCTGGGTTGTTCGTGCGATTGGGGCCGGGAGCGGTTCACGATGGACGCGCCTTACACCGAGTGGGTGAGCCATGTGTTTGTGGAGCTTTTTAAAAAGGGCCGGATCTATCGCGGCAAGCGGATGGTCAACTGGTGCCCGGTTTCCCTAACCGCCCTGTCCGACGAGGAGGTGATCATGACGCCGCAGCGCTCGAAGTTGTATTTCATGAAGTATGAACTGGCCGATGCGCCGGGCGAGTATTTGGAAATTTCCACAACGCGGCCGGAGACGTTGCTGGGCGATGTGGCGGTGGCGGTGAACCCGAAAGATCCGCGGTTTACGAAATATTTTGGGCGTCGTGTGATCCGGCCGTTTCCGCGGGCGGAAATCCCGGTCATCGCGGACGAGCATGTGGACATCGAGTTCGGCACGGGGGCGTTGAAGATCACTCCGGCGCACGACAAGGCGGACTTCGATATCGGGGCGAGGCACGGGCTGGACATCATTGATATTCTCACGCCGGACGCGCACATCAACTGCCCGGATTGCCCGGAGCTTCACGGCTTGGATCGGTTCGTCGCGCGCAAGAAAGCGGCGGCGATGTTGGAGGAAATGGGGCTGCTGATCCGGGTGGAGGAATACGAGAACAACGTCGGCTTTTCCGAGCGCGGGCATGTGCCGATCGAGCCGCGGATCTCGATGCAATGGTTCCTGCGATATCCGTGCATCGACGAGGCCGCGGAGGCGGTGGCGAATGGTGACATCACGTTCCGCCCCGAGCGGTGGGCGAAGACCTATTCGCACTGGATGGACAATCTTCAGGACTGGTGCATCAGCCGTCAGCTCTGGTGGGGGCATCAGATTCCGGTGTGGTATCGCAAGGACAAGCTGGAGGTTTTGAAGAACGCCGAGTCGTTAGGGATGACGGATTTTTCCGCGGGAGATATTTATGTCGGCATCGCGCCGCCTGCTGATGCGGAGAACTGGACGCGCGACGAGGACGTGATGGACACCTGGTTTTCCTCTTGGTTGTGGCCGTTCGCGACGATGGCGAATGTGGGCGAGGAAACCGCGACGTTGAAGAAATTCTATCCGACCGACGACCTCGTGACCGGACCCGACATCATCTTCTTCTGGGTCGCCCGGATGATCATGGCCGGCTTCGAATTCACCGGCGCGCTGCCGTTTCGAAATGTCTATTTCACCTCGATCATCCGCGACCTGAAGGGCCGCAAGATGTCGAAGTCGTTGGGAAATTCGCCCGATCCGGTCGAGCTGATGGAGAAATACGGAGCCGATGGATTGCGCTTCGGGCTGATGCGGATCGCGCCCGTCGGTAGCGATTTGCGGTTCGACGAGGTGTCCATCGAGGAAGGCCGGAATTTCGCGAACAAACTCTACAACGCCTGCCGCCTCCGCCAGATGGGCGGCGAGCCGTTCCAAGCGTTGGAAACCCTCGCCGGGCTGCGTCCCTATCATCTCAACGCGATGGCGAAACTGGACGAACTCGCCGTCGATCTTGAGCGGCTGTATGGCGAGTATCGCTTCGGTGAGATCGCCCACCGGCTCTACGAATTTCTCTGGAACGACTTCTGCGACAAGTTCCTCGAAGCGGTGAAGCTCGATCTCCGCGACACCGCGGAGCCATGGGCGAAGGCGATTTCGCTTGGGGTTTTCGATGCAATCATGGGCCGTTATTTGCAGTTGCTCAGCCCTTACATGCCGCACGTCACCGAGGAACTTTCGGAGCGGATGGGCTACGTCGCCGAGGGAGAATTCCTGATGCAAAAGTTACTGCCCTCCGAGCCGCTGCTCGACTTGGTTCACGCGGATACCATCGCCGATGCGAAGTCGGTGGCGGGGGCGGTTTACGAAGCCGCCGGGCGCATGCGAAATCTCAAGGCCGAATACAAAATGGGTTCGCGCAAAGACATCAAGTTCGTAATCAAAGGCGCGTCCGACTGGCTGGCGGACGAGATCCGGGTGCTCGCGCTGCTGGTGGGCGCGAGCGAAATCACGCTGGATTCCGATTACGAAGCGCCGAAAGGCACACCGGCGGCGGTCACCGTGATCGGCGAGGTTTACATGCCGCTGGAAGGATTGATCGACGTGGAGGCCGAGCGCGCCCGGCTGGTGAAGGAAATTTCCCTCACCGAGATCGAAGTGAAAAAGTGCGAGGGCAAGCTCGGCAATGCGAGCTTCGTGGACCGCGCTCCGCCGGATGTCGTGGTGCAGGAAAAAGCCCGGCTCGACGAATGGCGGGCGAAGCTAGTGCAGCTCGGCGAGATGCTCGCGGCGCTGGCATAAGGAGCATGGACGTCTCGTCCATGCGAACGGAGGAGACCTCCCTTCCCCTTATGTGACCGCTTGCCATCGACACTTCCATCACTAAGGCTGGCCGCGCGCTTGCCAAATCCATGACCACTCTCCGCAGCATTCCCGGCATCGGAAAATCGTCCGTCGAACTCCTCGAGGCCGCCGGATTCCCCGATGCCGAGTCGCTTGCGAAGGCAGGTGTGGATGAACTCGCCATGGAACTGGAACGCGCGAACCGGATTCTCCAGATCGCCAAACGGGCTCCGGCCCGAGGCAACGTCCTCAAGTGGATCGCCTCCGCCCGCGACCTAACCGGCGCAGTGGAGGATGAGGCCGTGGCAGTGACGATGCCGGTGAACCACGAAATTTCCCCTCAGGTCGCGTCGATGTTGCTCATCGCGCCGTTCGCGATCCCGTTGCCCGCCCGTTTGTTGATGGAGCAGCAGTTAGCGGTCGGGGATATTCCGGCGGGGATCCTGTTGAACCGCTATTCCGGCGACCTTGAGGTCAAGGTCGATGAGCGGGTGCCGGGTCTCAAGCCCGGACGTCCGGCGCTCTCATCCAGCAACGTGAAGATTGCGGACACCTCGGCCACCCGCGTGGTGATTGACTCGTCAAAAATCAAATCCACGGAGACTCTGTCCGGCCGGTCGCCGAAACAGGCACCGGCGAGGCCTGCCAGCAATGACGATCGCATCGCCTTGATCCGCGCACCGCGAGTCGAGACGAACAAGGGCCGTAATCCGCAGTCCCGTCACTACATCCGCGGGGTGCTGCACAGCCATCCGGTATCGTTGAGCCTGGGGGCGCTGCTGACGCTGACTCTTGCGGTCATGCTCCCGGTTGGAGTTATTTCAGCGGGCCTGTTGCTGCTTTCCACGGAAGTGCCCGCGCGTTTCGGTTGGGTTCCGGTGTGGTTGCTGGCATTTCCCGCGAGCCTGCCGGTGTTAGGCATCGCCTACATGATCTGGGGCATGCACGGCAGCTGCCGGATCTGCGGTCAGAAGATGTTCGTCCCGAGAATGTGTTTAAAAAACAGCAAGGCGCACCATCTGCCCGGACTCGGGCACATCGTCCCGACGTGTCTGCACATCCTGCTCTTCAGATGGTTCCGCTGCACCTACTGCGGGACTCCCGTTAGGCTGAAAAAGTAAATTGCGATGATTTCCATGAACCGGATTTTTCCTTGGATCCCGTGCCTCGCTGTCGCACTGGGTTCGTGCGCTAAGCTCCCGAAAGTCGTCCAAGAACCCCAGATCAATCCCACGGGTCTATCAGGTGCCCCGCTCATCCGCAGCAAGGCCTCCGACTCCGGCACGCCCATCATCGCCGGCGGCAACGTCCCGGGCAAGGGCCCGCCGGGCCTCACGGCGGAGAAAGACATCGTCTACACCGACCCAGACAATCCCGAGGCCGGCATTCCCGAGCTGTCCACCTCGCTCGCCGCTCCCCGGCGCGGGCCGTGGGAGGAAAGCGAAACGATCGCCAGGCAACGATCCGTCCGCGAGGGCAAGCCGCTGCTCATTTGGTTCACGGATTCCCAGACCAGTCCCATGTGCCGGGCGCTGAGCGAGGAGCTTTTCGCCACCACCGAGTTCGGCGGTTGGGCCACCGAAAACCTGGTGCGGCTGAAAATCGATGCCAACGTCGTCGTCGCCGATCCCGATTTGGACCTGATCGCGAGGGACAACCGGGCGTTCGATATCTCCCATTACGTCAAGGCGATCACGAAGCGCTACAAGGTCATGGGCTATCCCGCGCTCATCATGCTCAGCCCGAACGGCGAGGTCGTCGGCAGCTACCGCGGTTACAAGCGCGGCGAGGCGGAGCTGTTATGGGGGAAATTGAAGCACGCGCAGGCGGTGTCCATCGAGGCGGACAAGGGCTGGCGCGCGGGCCTTGAAAAGAAGGGCTACCGCGAATGGCAGGACCGCAGGGAGCGCAAAATTTTCGCCCGGCTGATATCCTATTCGGATGGCACGCTCACGTTCATCGAGCCCGATGGCGGCCGCTCGCGCACCCAGGAGACGAATCTATCGGACAAGGACCGTCAGTGGATCGCCGATCAGAAAAAGCTCCGGAAGCTTCAGTGATTTCCGCCTATGGGAAAAATTCCGAATTTAGACTCCCGCGCATCACAATCTATGGAATCGCCACCGGTGGCCCGGGCATTCTGCCCGGAGCCCCATCGATCATCGAGGCTCTGCCCGGATTGCTGGTTTTTTGCTAGAAGGCCCCAAAAAACATGATGCGTGTGAGCCTACATCGGAGTTTTCATAAATCATGCCGCGCGGCAGACTATTCCACAGCCTCCTCGCCTTCATCCGGAAGAGCGTCGAGACTGGCGCGATACGCCTTCTCGTCGAACGGCTTGCGGGTGCGCAGGATGTTGTCCATTTCCTCGCCGAGGCAGAACGCGATCTGGGTCATTGCGTCGCCTTCGTCGATCCCTAACTGGAGCAGCCGGGCGAGGGTCTTGGCGACATACGGCGTCTGCGGCGAGGTGAGTTGCTGCCCGACGGCAGTGAGCAAATCGGGGAGGAGGTCGTCGTTCATGGGGATTATTCTAACGAAGGCCAAGAACCTTGGGCGGACTGGCGCTACCGAACCGGTCGAGGGCGGTTAGGGCGATGACCGTCGCCCGCGGAATCGTGAGGGTTTGTAAACTAGCAGGAACAATGCGGACGGTGCGCCACGTGCCATCGGTTTTCGCCTGGACGGCGATTCTGGAGGCACCGCCATCGGGCGTCCAACGGATCACGGTGCTGTCGCCCTGGATCGAGGCGCTCAGGCTTGGCACGCTGGGTTGCTTGCCGCTGAGCCAAGGCATCGGCGGGACCGCGGCGGGCTGTGTGTAGGTGGCCGCGAGCTTGCTGGCGATGCCGCCCTGGTTTCTAACCAGGCTCTTCGCGCTCCAGTGAATGTGCCCGTTCCAGTTCTTGCCGATCTTGCGGCTGAGGTCGATCTGGCTGGTGATTTCGGCCGCGCCGCGACCATCCGCAGAGCCGATCCGCTCGGTGGCGATGCCGGGCCAGACCGGACGCGAACCCTGCTGCCGCCACCAGCCGAGCAGCAGGGGGAAACTTTGTTTCTGCGGAGAAATCCGCCAGTAGAGCTGCGGCGCGAGGTAATCGACCCAGCCGTTGAGCAGCCATTTTCGCGAGTCGCCCGCGAGTTGTTCGTAGCTGTCGATGCCGGCCTCGATGCCGGCCGGCACGCCGGGCCGCCAGATGCCAAACGGGCTGATGCCGACGCGCACCCACGGCTTCTGGCGCTTCACCGCGGAATAGAGGTTGCTGACGAAGCCATCGACATAAGCGCGGCGCTGGGCGGGGCTTTTTCCATCGGGGAAGCGCAGGCTGCCTGACGGATAGGGGTAGAAATAATCGTCGAGATGCACGCCATCGACATCGTAGCGTTTTACCACGTCGAGGATAACGTTGAGGGCGCGGGAGCGGGTGGCTTCGCTGGCGGGATCGCACCAGGTCATGGTGCCAAATTTCTTCGTGGTCTGAGGCGCGCTGCGAGTGACATGGTTCGCGGCGACCTGCTGGGAGTTGTTAGTCAGTGCGCGGAACGGGTTGAACCACGCATGCACCTCGATCCCGCGGGCGTGGGCCTGCTGGAGGCAGTAGGCGAGGGGATCGTAGCCGGGCGAGCGGCCCATCGTGCCGGTTAGACTGGCGCTCCACGGCTCGATGGCGGAGGCGTAAACCGCGTCGCACTGCGGACGGACCTGGAACACGACGGCGTTCATTTTCAGGGTGGTGAGCTTGTCGAGAATGCCGCGCAGCTCGGCTTGCTGCGCGCCGGCGCTGAGGCCTGACGAGCTTGGCCAGTCGAGGTTGTAAACCGTGGCGATCCACGCCGCGCGGAACTCGCGGGCAAGCGCGGGCGGGCGCTCGTCCACCGGCGCGTAGTTCTGGCCGGGCGCGACAGCGGTGAAAGCGAGGGAAACGAAAAATGCGATCAGACGAAACACGGTTTTCAGGATGGGCGGATTCATGGGTCGCCGCAAGCCGTGATAGGGGGCATGGACGTCTCGTCGATCCATCACATGCCGGCTGTTACGCCTTGCCGCTCTTCCACGCCATTACGACCGCGCCCGACACGATTAGCAGGCCGCCCAGCAAATGCTGAACGGTGATTTTCTCTTTTAGAAAAATCGCTGCCAGCACGATCACGAACACCACGCTCAGCTTGTCAACCGGTGCCACCCGTGAAGCGTCGCCGATTTGCAAGGCCCGGAAATAACAGAGCCACGACAGCCCGGTGGCGATTCCCGAGAGCGTTAGAAAAAGCCAGGTCCGACCGCTGAAGTCCAGGACCGCCGCTGGCTTGGTCGTCGCAAAGGCGATGGCCCAGGCGAACACCAGGACCACCGCGGTCCGGACCGCAGTGGCAAGATTTGAATCCACGCCGGTGATGCCGACTTTCGCCAAGATGGCGGTTAGACCTGCGAAAAATGCCGAGAGCAACGACCAATGGACCCAGTTCATGCTGCGACCCTCGCAGGATCCCGCGGGGGAATCAAGGTGAGCGAAGCGTCACACGGGCCGGACGTTTTTCGTTCCCATGAGCGGCCCCGGCTGCTTGTCTCCCGGCGCGTTCACCATGTCCGAGAAAAAATCCCCGCAAGACCACCCGCTGGCTAACATCCTGATCAACGTGATCATTCCGGTGCTGATTCTCAGCTACCTGAGCAAGGATCCTATATTGCAGGAGAAGCTCGGAAAACTCGCGAGGCCCTGGCATATCGGCCCGCTCAAGGCGATGATTCTCGCGCTCGCGCTGCCGCTCGGCTACGGAGCCTGGCATTATATCAAAACCCGCAAGGGGAACTTTTTCTCGGCGCTCGGGCTGATCTCGGTGCTGCTGTCCGGCGGGCTGACCCTCTATCTCTGGAACCAGGACGGCACCGTGAAGCCCAACGCGGGATTGTTTTTCGGCATCAAGGAGGCGCTGATCCCGCTGGTGTTAGGGGTGGCCATTCTTGCCTCGCACCGCTCAGCGACCCCGTTGATCCGCGTCTTTCTCTATAACGATACGATTTTCGACATTCCCAAGATCGAGAACCGTGTCGCCGAGATTTCCGTGGAAGGGGAGTATGACCGGCTGCTGCAGGGGGCGACCCGGCTTTTCGCCGCGTCGTTCTTTGTTAGCTCGTTGATGAATCTCGGTCTGGCGCAGTGGTTTTTCCGTGGATTCGACGCTACGGCCATCGACGCACTGGAGACTTACAATGCGATCATCGGCCGGGTCACCGGTTGGGGCTTTGTGGTGATCGGCGTGCCGGTCCTGGTTTTTCTGTTCCTGACCTTGCGGCGCTTGCTCAAGGGCCTGGAACAGCTAACAGGGCTGAAGGACGACGAGTTGATGCTGCCCCGCTAAGCGAAAAAAGCAGGCTTAATCTACCAGATTGTCCACCCGCTGGGCGAGCTCCACGTCCAGTTCGGTCACGCCGCCAGCGTCGTGGGTGGTGAGTTTGAGAGTCACCTTGGTGTGCTTGATGGTGATGTCCGGGTGGTGCTGCGCTTCCTCGGCGATCTCGGCGAGATCGTTGACGAAATCGATCGCATCCATAAATTCTTCGAACTCGACGGTCCGAGTGATGGCTTTTTTTTCATAGTCCCACTCGGGGCATTTTTTCAATGCGGCGGTGAGATCAGCATCTTCGAGAAGTTCGGACATGGGATAAATCGGGGCAACGTTCGCGGAAAGATTGCGGCGTGCGATTCACGGTTGGCAAGCCCGTTTCCCAGCTTCTTGAAATGAGGGTCACGAGGCGTTGCAATCGCCGCCGGGCTATCTAATTTCCCGATATGAAAAATCTCGTAATGGCAATCCTAGCGGGTGTTGGGTTTTCCTCGTGTGCTCCATCCACCCCGCAAACGCGCATCGCGAAGGAGCCGGAAAAATTCGCGGCCCTTGGCAGGAAGGAACAGGAACTGGTCCAGCAGGGACAGATCAGCCGGGGAATGTCGCGGGATGCCGTGACGCTCGCCTGGGGATTTCCTAACCGCCGCTTCGAAGGATCCGGGAAATCCAAGCCGACGGAGCGCTGGGACTATTCGGGCCTGCGTCCGGTTTACTCCACGCATTTTTCCGGCGGGTTCCGCTATGGCTACGGCGGTTACGGGCCTTACGGAAGGGGCGGTTATCCCTACGGCGGGCTGGGGTACGGGCCGGACATGATCTATATCCCGGAGCGGTATGCCTCGGTGTGGTTTGTAAACCGCCAGGTCGATTCATGGGAGCGCGCGCGGTGATCGGCACGCCCACACCTTGGCTTGCAATTGATCCGGCAATCACAAATTCTCCCGCCACCTCCAAGCACTATGAATTTCAAATCGCTCCTCGCCATCACCGTCGCGGTGTCCACCGCCGCGTTGTTTTCGTCCTGTTCCAACATGTCGTCCGGCGGCTCGGGCCTCGCAGCCTACCACGCCTATGACCGCCCCGCGAAGCTGCCGTCCAACCCTGACAACGTGAAGGTCAAGGTGTCGCTCAGCAAGCAACGCACCTACGTCATGGAAGGTTCGGAAATTTTGCTGGCGATGCCTGTCTCTATCGGTTCCCCCGGTCACTCCACGCCAACTGGCACATTCAGGATTTTCAACAAGGAAGCGAAACGCCGCGCGAACACCCACGGGTACGCCTACAGCGGAGATAAGATCAAGCAAACCTATCTGGCCAAGAAGCCTGCCGGATGGGCGTTCAAAGGAACTCCGATGCCCTACTGGTGCGAGTTCAAGCCTGCCTATGGATTCCACACCGGCTGGATCAAACACCAGCCCTGCACGCACGGTTGCATCCGCATGCATGAGAATCTCTCCCCCAAGTTTTTCCGCCTCGTCAAAGTCGGCACTCCCGTGAGCATCGCCTACTCGCAGCCTGAGGACTCCATTGTCGGTAACATCCCGCTTCCTCCGGACTCGGGGCCGCTTCCGGACTACGCCGGCTCGACATACATCACGGATGGTTACTTCAACCAGCACAAGACTCCGAAGTACGATTGATCCCGTAGCGAAAAATTTTTCCATCCGAAAGGCCCCGCAACTTTGCGGGGCCTTTTTCGTTCAGCCGATAATCAGGTGGACCGCCAACCCTAGCAGCGTGACCGCAAACGCTCCGTCGATCCAAAACGCGGCGCGTTCATAGCGTGAGCGCAGCGGCGGCCATTGCAGGAGCAGCGCCCACAGCGACCAGAGGGCGAACGCCTGTCCGACCACGATTCCCCAGATCGCGAACGGCCACCAGTCGGGCCGATCGCCGCGCAGGAACGGAGCGCTAACCGCTGCTAGAAATATCGCGGCCTTCGGATTTAGCAGATTGCAAAACAACCCGCGGAGAAACGGCTTTCGCCCCGAAGCCTGCACTTCCTTATCCGAAATTCCGCCGCCACTACGGATGGCAAAAATTTCACTCATCATCCGGAACGCCAGCCAGAGCAAATAACCCGCCGCCACCCAGCGCAGCATTTCCCGCAAGGCAGGCAGGCGCTCGAAGGCCAACGCCAGCCCGGCGACCGCCACCGTCGCGTGCACGGTCAATCCACATGCGATGCCCAGCGCCATTTCCACTCCCACCCGCGCACCGTTTTTCAGGGCGGTCCGAGTCAGCAAAATCATGTCCGGTCCCGGACTGAACTGCCCCAACGCCATCACCCCGGCGAACGCCAGCAAGTCCACCGACCCGCTCATTGCCCGCGATCCATTTTCACCGCCACCACGTAGGCGAGCACGGCCCGCTCATCTGCGGACTCCAATCCGGCGTGCCGGATCATCTTCGGAATCGTCTCCTGCCACTCGTCCACATCCAGGTTTTGCGGCAGTTGGTAAACGTGGCACTCGCCGCATTTCAGCATGTAAACTTCGTGGCCGCGCTGCAATTGGCTCAAGGATTTCCCGCTCTTCTTGGCCATCGCGGCGCTAGGGTTCGGCACTTCCTTGATGCCGCCTTCCGCCGGCTCGCCGCCTGCCTCGATGTCGCCCAAAGTCGGTCCGCCTCCCATCCCGCCGCATGAAACCAGCCAGCACGCGCCCAGCAACGAAATCACTCCGGTCCATCGGTTTTCCATGCGGCGAGGCTAGGCACGGTCGATCCGCGAAATCAACCTGCACCCGCCGGGTGATCGGTTTTTGACAAATTCGCCACCGTACCTAACCTCCGCCCACCCCGGCGACGGGCACCTCCCGCCGTCCATTTTTCCCTAACGATCCGCACATGAACACACTTCGCACCTTCACCACCGGCTCCGGAGCTCAAGGCAGTTTCCACTCGCTTCCCGCCCTCGCCGAACAAGGTTTTCCGAATCTATCCAAACTCCCGGTTTCCATCCGGATCGTTCTCGAATCCCTCCTCCGCAACAACGACGGCCTCAAGGTTTCGGAAAAGGACATCGTCAACCTCGCCAACTACAATGCCAAGGCTCCCGGCGAGTATGAAATCCCCTTTGTCGTCGCCCGCATCGTCCTCCAGGACTTCACCGGCGTTCCGCTGTTAGTCGATCTCGCCGCCATGCGCTCGGCGGTGAATGGGATGGGACTTGATGCGAAAATGATCGAGCCGTTAGTGCCCGTCGATCTCGTCGTGGACCACTCCGTCCAAGTCGACTACGCCGGCACCGGCGACTCGCTCGAACGCAACCTCGATCTCGAATTCCACCGCAACCGCGAGCGTTACGAGTTCCTCAAATGGGGCGAGCAGGCCTTCGATACGTTTAAGGTCGTCCCGCCGGGCATCGGTATTGTCCACCAGGTGAACCTCGAATACCTCGCCAAGTGCGTGCTTGAGAAAAACGGCGTTTTCTATCCGGACACCCTCGTCGGCACCGACTCCCACACCACCCTGATCAACGGCCTCGGCGTCGTCGGCTGGGGCGTGGGCGGCATCGAGGCGGAGGCCGGCATGTTAGGCCAGCCCGTTACGTTCCTCGTTCCCGAAGTTGTCGGCGTTTATCTAACCGGCACACTTAACACCGGCGTCACCGCCACCGACCTCGTCTTGTTAGTCACCGAGGTTCTCCGCAAAACCAAGGTCGTCGGGAAATTTGTGGAATTCTACGGCCCCGGCGCGAAAGCGCTCAGCCTTCCCGACCGCGCCACCATTGCCAACATGGCACCCGAATACGGCGCGACGATGGGCTTCTTCGGCATCGATGAAATTACCACCGGATACCTCGCCGGCACCGGCCGCAGTGCCGAACTCTGCACCACCGTCGAAAATTACTACAAAGCTCAGGGCCTCTGGGGCATTCCCACCGAACGCGACGCGCTCGATTTCACCCAGGTCGTCGATCTCGATCTCTCCGTCGTCAAACCCGGCGTCGCCGGACCCAAGCGCCCGCAGGACCGCATCGACGTCGATCACCTCAAGACCAAATGGGCGGAGCTTCTCGCCGCCCCCATCGCAGAAGGCGGCTTCGCTAAAACCGAAGCCAAGACCGCCATCGTCACCGTCAACAGCAAGGACGGCGTCAAGGACACCATCACCCACGGCTCCGTCCTCATCGCGGCCATCACCAGTTGCACGAACACCTCAAACCCGAGCGTCATGCTGGCCGCTGGCCTGTTAGCGAAGAAAGCCAACGCCCTCGGCCTCAAGATCAACCCGTCCGTCAAAACCTCACTCGGACCCGGTTCCCGCGTGGTCACCGATTATCTCAACAAAACTGGCCTCCAGTCCGAACTCGACACCCTCGGTTTTCAAACCGTCGGCTACGGCTGCACTACCTGCATCGGCAACTCCGGTCCACTCGATCTCGGCATCGAGGACGTCGTCAAGGCGGAGGACATCGTCGCCGCCTCCGTTCTATCAGGTAACCGGAACTTCGAAGCCCGCGTCCACCAATCGATCAAGGCGAACTTCCTGATGTCGCCTCCGCTCGTCGTCGCCTATGCGCTGGCAGGTACCGTCAACATCGACCTCACCACCGAGGCGTTAGGAAAAACCCCGAAGGGCGAACCTGTTTTCCTCGCAGACATCTGGCCGACCGGTCAGGAAATCACCGACGCGATGAACCTTTCGCTCAAGCCCGACGTTTTCCGCAGGCTCTACACCGGCTTCGCCGACCAGAACCCGAAGTGGAACGAAATCAAATCCTCCACCGGCAACGTCTATGAGTGGGACCGTGAATCCACCTACATCCAGGAACCGCCATTCTTCGACGGCTTCACTCCCGCCCCGCGAGACATCGTGGAAATCCACGGCGCGCGCCCGCTCGGGATCTTCGGCGATTCTGTCACCACCGACCACATTTCCCCCGCCGGCGCCATCAAGCTCGACAGCCCCGCCGGCCGCCACCTTGCGGAAAAAGGCGTCGGTTTCGCGGACTTCAACTCCTACGGCTCGCGCCGCGGCAACGACCGCATCATGACCCGCGGCACGTTCGCCAACGTCCGTATCAAGAACCTCATGGTGCCCGGCATCGAAGGCGGCGTGACCAAGTATTTCTCCTCCTCGACTCCCGCGAAAGCCCAGCTCATGGCGGGCAGCCACGAACTTGAAAACGGCACGATCTCCGGCCCTGCTCTGGCAAACTCCGGCCCGCCCGCCCTCGCCATCCACGACGCCGCCATCATCTATCAGGACGACAACGTCCCTACCATCATCATCGGCGGCGAGGACTATGGCATGGGCTCCAGCCGCGACTGGGCCGCCAAGGGCACCAACCTGCTGGGCGTGAAAGCCGTCATCACCAAGTCCTTCGAACGCATCCACCGCTCCAACCTCGTCGGCATGGGCGTGCTTCCCTGCAACTTCGTCAACAAGGAGGACTACGATAAAATCAAGGACCTCGGCAACGCGACCTTCGACCTCACCGGCATCGACAACGACCTCAAGCCGATGCAGCAGGCCAACCTCCGGGTCCATCCCGCCGTCGGCGACGCATTCGATGTCCCCGTGATCGTCCGCATCGATACCCCGGTGGAAAAGGATTACTATCGAGCCGGTGGCATCCTACCCTACGTCCTCGCCCAGATCCTGGACTAACAGTGGCGGGGGGGGGGTTTTCCCAGCAGGAACGAAAAAGGGCAGCGGGGGGTAAGAG
This sequence comes from Akkermansiaceae bacterium, assembly GCA_031389115.1. GTDB lineage: Bacteria > Verrucomicrobiota > Verrucomicrobiia > Verrucomicrobiales > Akkermansiaceae > Luteolibacter. The sequence continues at coordinate 42 of JANMSI010000118.1, read as the reverse complement.
AGCCGCCCCCGCAACCCCCCCGGCGGGGGGGGCCGCCCCCGC
>JANMSI010000112.1:0-18525 GCA_031389115.1 Akkermansiaceae bacterium | reverse complement strand
GCCATGCCCGTCAAATTTAGGCATGGCGGTTGAAAACCGCCGCCACGTTTATCTGACGAGTTCGGACCAGCAATTGAAGGTGAAATCCGGCGAGCATTCGCCGGGCCTAACCGAGTCCAGATGCCCCGTAAAAAGCGCGGTTTGAAATCCTGCGGCGGCAGCCGGCTGAATGTCCTGCAAAGGATCGTTCCCCACGAAAAGCGTCTCGGCCGGAGTGATCCCCCGGCCGGCCAGGCGGTCGGTTAGGATTTGAAACAGTTCGGGCGCCGGCTTGGCGATGCCGTGCTGATAGGAAAGAATCGTGAGTTCCGGCGCGACCAAGTCAGGGATGCCGCCGAGACAGGCCAGCGTGTTGCATTGGGCGTTGGCGAGAAGGCCCAGCGAGATCCCGGTTCGGGCGAGTCGTTGGAGGCATTTTTCCGCACCGGGCATTGGTTTCACCGGATGCCACGCGGCTTCGAGCGCCTTCACCAGTGGAGTGATGTCGGTCGCGGAATCAATCGATAGAATCTCCCGCCACAGCGCGCGCAGATCGACCTCCGGGAAGGCAACACTGGCCGCGGCATGGTGCCGCAGGACGGCGGCGTGGAGTTCCGTGCTGGGAGATTCCGGCGGCTCGTATTCGAAGGATTCCAGCACCCGTCGCAGCGCGGGATCGGCTGCGGGATCTGGGCGAACGCCACCTGCCGGAGCAATGAGCAGCGTGCCGTAGATGTCGAAGATGACCGCCCGCAGAGATTTGAGGCTTGGCGGAGAGGGCTTCAGGGCCGAGAGGAGAAAGTGAAATGACCCGGCCGCGAGATGGGATGTTAGGATGGCCGCCTGGTCGAGGTAGCGCACCGGAGCGACTGGCTGTGCGAGTAGATTTTCATAAACGGCCGTGATGGTTTTCTGATACTCGCCTAGCGAGTAGGGAGCGAGTTGGGCGACCGTGGCGATGGGCGAGCGCTGCGCGACGACGTTGGCGAGCCAAGGCTCCGCCGGTTCGGTTTTGCCGTCGATCTCTACCAGCGGGAGTCCTCGGTTAGGAAAATCCGCGAGCCGTTCGATGACCGCCTGCTGGAGCGGTTCCGGAAGGTTTCCAAAATCGAGGTAGCCGTCGCGAGTGAGTGCGCTGAGGGCAGCGATCACCGTTAGATTGGCGAGCGGGCTGCGGTAGGCTCGATAAGTTCTCTCCATGGCCGCAGTGAGGTGGTCGTGCAGCAACGGCCGCTCGATCCAGTCCTCGGGAATCAGCAGGCGATCGTAGAGATAACCGGTGCGGATTCCATGGCGCGCGTGCTCGGTGGTTAGATGTGGAAGATTTCTGCCGAGAAGCGGCTTGCCGCGGGCAATGGACTCCAAGAACGCCATTCCAAAACCTTCGGAAACGGAAGTGCTGATGAAGTGCGTCGCGTGTTCCACCCATGAGTCGAACGTCGTGGCTGCGCCCGCCGCAGGGGCGAACCGACTCACGACGTCGAACTCGATGGGCAAATGCTGGCTCTTGGCAAATTTCCGCCACGTATCATGAACCGGCAGGGCCGTGGGATTGGCTGGGGCCAGGGCCACCGCGAACCACGTCCCGGCGGGAGCGAGCGCGGACAGGAAAACGAGTTCGCCAAGATTTTTCCTGCGAATCCCGCGAACGGGGGCGAGGAGGACCGCCGGGCGGGACGCGGAAACTGGGGACGAGACGGCGTGCGTTAGAATCGGGTTGGGGAGAAGGCTGGACTGTTTCGCAGGGAGTCCGGCGGCGGTAAATATCTCGAGGTCGCGGGAGTTGAGAAAGGCGTAGTGGACGCGCGGGGCCACCGGATAGAGTTTCGGGCAATCCGCAACGAGCTGATAGTTCGCAGGCCGTCCCTGTTCGGCGAGATCATGAATTTGAAGCACGAGGCGCTCGCCCGCTTCGGCGAGGCGGGTGATAACCGCGGGCAGAAGAAGGTTTTTTCCCAGCGAGTGATTGTGGAAATGCCAAATGTCGGGCGGAGCGCCGAGGGCTTCGCAGGCGGCGGTGCGAAGCGAATCAGTTAGTGAGTCGGTGGTGATTTCGCCCGGCGCGGTTAGGTAGCCGAGGCCGAAAACCTGTTCACCAGTTAGAACGACGTGCCGGATGCCTGCGGCGGTAAGAGCGAGGCAGGCCGACTTGATGACGCTGGTGACACCGCCAGGATCGAGGTGATAGTGGACGATGGCGACTCGCATCTGTTGGGGAGAGGAGCGCCTTCAATCCTTACCCTGCCAGTCGCCGAGCGGCTTGACGAAATGGAAGCCCCAGATTTCGAAGCCGAGGCGGTGATAGAGCCGGTGGGAGGGATGATTGGTGGTGTAGCTGTCGAGCACCACGATCTTGCAGTCCCGTTGCTGGGCGATGGCTTCGAGGTGACGGATCAGCAAACTGCCGATGCCCGCCGAGCGTCGATCAGGATCGACGACGAGGTTGTCGATTTCCAAATAGCGGCCGCACCAGATCTTGGTGGCGATCCAGGCCCCTCCAATGCCTGCGAGATTCGGCCCGGCGAACGCGCCGAACAGCTCATAGTGGGAGTGGTCGGTTAGAAGACTGGCGAGGCGTTCCCGAATGAGCGCGGCGGGTGTGTCGGGATTGAGCAGGGTGAGTAAATCCGCAGCGTCCGGCAGATCCCCTGCGACCAGCGGCCGGATGCTGATAGATTCCATGGCAGGGGGCTTCAGCCGGCGGGTTTGATGGAAACGAGCAGGGCGTTCGCGGCTTGGAGATATTTTTTCGCGAGCGCGTTGATTTCGACGAGCGTGATCGAGCGGTAGTCCGCGTCGCGACCCCGGAAGATATCGAGGCGCTTGGGATCGGATTGGGACTGGGCCATGACGGTGGAAAGCCAGTAACCGTTATCGCGGAGGGATTTTTCCAGTTGGCCGAGCACGGGCTTAAGCGCGCGATCGAGTTCATCGGCGGTGGCTCCTTCCGCCGCGAGCTTGTCGGCGAGGTCGCGCATGGTTTTTTGAAGGAGTTCGAGATCTTCGGGTTTTCCGACGCTCTGAGCGATGACGTAGCCGATGTTCTCGAAGGCATCGGAGCCGGACGCGCCGGCGCTGGGGCTGTAGGAGGCCCCTAACTTCTCGCGGATTTCCTCGCGGATCCGGTCGCCATAGATTTCCCCGAGAATGTTCAGGCGGCGGGTCTCTTTTTGATTTCCCCGGATGCCGGCGGTTTGCCAAAGGGTGGTGGCGATGCCCTGGGAAATCTTGGATTCGTAGGTGAAAACTTTCTCTGCGGGCGCATTGGGAAACTGGATCTTGCGGGCTTCCGCGAGTGCGGGCGCGGCCGCAGCGCGCGGGGGTAGCGCGCCAAATGTGGCGAGAAGGTCCGGCAGAATTTTGTCGATCTCGAAATCTCCGACAATGGTTAGTTCGAGATAGCCCTTCGTTAGCTCGGGGGTGAGCCACTTTTTCGCGTCGTCGATGGTGTAGGCCGAGAGCTTGGCGACCGGGGCGATGCCGAACCGCGAGTCGCCGCCGTAGAGCCAGGCTTCCATTTCCTGCTGGGGTCCGGCGGGTGTGTGATTGAGCTGCTGATAGAGCATCGGGATCGCCTTGCGGAACTGCCAGAGCGCCTCCTCGCGGTAGCCGGCATCGGTGAGCGAGGCGCACATGAGCTGTACCTGAGTGGAAAAATCCGCAGGCGTGGTCATGCCAGTTAGAGTGAACGCATCCTCACCGACGGCGAGCGACGAGCTGACATTCCTGCCCGCCAGGATCTGTTGGAGATCGTCGTTAGAATGCTTGCCAAGGCCGCCGCCTTCGAAGACAGCGGTGGTAAACATGTCGAGCATGGGCATGTCCTTGGGCTGGGTGAGCTTGCCGGAACCCACGCGGGCTAACAGTCGAACCTTGCCCTTTTCGAAGTCGGTCGGCTTGAGATTGACGCGAACCTGGTTGGAAAGCACGAGCTGCGTGATCCCGAGATCCTTGACCTCCTTGCGGGACGCCACGGTTCCAAGCTTGCCGAACGTCGTGTAACCGAAGCTCTGGAGCGCACGTGCGGCGGGGGCAACGACTGGCTTGCCGCGGGATTCCTCGAAAAATGCCGCCAAGTCCTTCTCCGCATCGAGTGGTTTTTCCTTGGTGGTTAGAATCAGGTGGTATCCCGCCGCTTCCCAGAATTTTTTGAGTGCAGCATGGCAGGAGACGATGTCGATGCCATCGAGGGCGCTGCGGGCCAGCGCGAGGTCGGTTTCCGGAGCGGAGAAAACCGTGTCGTCATTGACGGATCTTGCGAGGGCGGTGGCGAGTTCCTCGGACTTGCGGGTGGCCTTTTGTTTCACCTGCTGTTCGTAGTCATTGAGAATGTTAGATTTGGCCTCCGCGAGTTCGGCGTCGGTGAAGCCATGATTGATGGCGCGCCGGAATTCCTGCTCCAGGACCGGCACCACCTCCTGCCACCGGTCGTCCGCGGCGGTGATGTCGATGGAGCCGATTTCCGCGTGATTGAAGAGGTCGTAACTCGACGCGGAACCTGCGGCGATGGGCGAACCTTCCTCCTTGGAAAGCCTCTCAAACCGCCGGCTGATGATGGAGTGGGCAATTGCCAACGTCATATCCTCCGCGCGGGTGGCGGCGGTGTCCAATTTTTCAACATGAGGTCGAACGAGCACCAGCGAGACGTCGGTAGAGGCGATTTCCTTGTCGGCAAAGACGGCGGTTTCGAGGCCTTCAGACAGAGTAATGGTGCCGAGGTCGGGGTTTGATCCCGCGTTCGCCGGCCCGCTCATGGACGAAAATGCGGTCTCGATCTTGGCTTTCATCTCCTTGGGATCGATGTCGCCCACGACGATGAAGGTCATTCGTTCCGGCGTGTAATAGCGGCTGTATAGATCCACGAAGCGCTCCCGCGAGGCACCCTTGATCACCTCCTCGGTGCCGATCGGAAACCGGCGGGTGACCAGCGACCGGGGCAGCAGCTTGGCGAACTGCTGCTCCATGATGCGGGTGCCGACGGAATCGCGGCTGACTTTTTCCGAGAGGATTACACCGCGCTCCTTGTCGATTTCCTCGCGGGTGAGCAGCGCGCCATCGCCGAAATCCCGCATCACGGTGAAGCCGAGCTTGAGAGTTTCCCCGGACAAATCCGGCAGGTCTAACATGTAAACCGTCTCATCGAAGCTGGTGTAGGCATTCGCGTGGGCACCGAACTGGATTCCTAACCGTTGCATCTTGGGAATGAGCTCGGCGGCGCTGTAGTTCTTCGATCCGTTGAACACCATGTGCTCAAGGAAATGAGCCAGGCCTTGCTGGTCATCCGCCTCCATCAGCGAGCCCGACGAAATGTGGAGGCGGAGCGAAACGCGCTTCGGCGGTTCGGAATTCGGATAGATGATGTAACGAAATCCATTTGCCAACGTGCCGAAAGTCGCGTCCGGGTCAGGGGTGATATCGGACGCGGCCTGCGGCCAAGCCTTGGGGGCGATTTCGGGCGCGGGATCGGGATTCGTCGCATCGGGTTCACCCGCCTCAGCGACGGCGGGCAGCGGCTCGGTTTGCACGACCGGGGTCAGGCCGGAGATGGGCCGCTTGTGGGAACGGAACGAGAGAATGCCCGCAGTGAGCGCGAGGATGAGCACAAGAATGAGCGGTGTGGCCTTCTGCATGAGATGGAGGGTGGTTGAGGCAGAGCGGGTTTGGCAACGCCGAAAACCGGCGGCTGCCAGCATCCACGGGGAATCCGGCAAACTTTTTGAAATCAGGATTGCAATCCCTCGGGCGGCATGATGCCTTCCCGGCCGACCAGTCGATGATGTGCGCGCGTGGCGGAATTGGTAGACGCGCTAGATTCAGGTTCTAGTGGGGGCAACCCTGTTCAGGTTCGAGTCCTGTCGCGCGCACCATTTGATGATTAATGATGGCCTCCAAAATGCCGTCGTAGGACAGCTGAGATCAATGCTGCATCAACCGCTCGCCGAGAAGGATGAAGGCGGCGAGCAAAACGAAGAGCAGACCGAGCGCGATCTTCACGGCGAAGGTGTGCTTTTTCTGCAAGGCGATCAGCGATTCACTGCGAAGTCCGCCGTAAGCCAGCAGGAAAATCGCGATCGGCGCGTAAACCTGTCCCGTGCAGGCGAGTTCGAGAAATGAAATGGCGATGCCGGTTAGGAACGCGGCGATGACGAAGCGCCGCGCCCGCACTCCGGTGCGAATCACGCCGCGCATGGGGTCTTTTAGGAAACCCGGGAGCTGGAGAGTCATTTCGTCCATCCGTCCCCGACGTGCGCGCAGGGCGTCCCGGAATGAGAAAAAAGCGGCGACTAGCGCCAATCGAAACTGGATAACGCCGTCATCGACAGTTATTTCGCCGATAAGGAACCCCACTCCACCCCGGCGGGCTCGCGTTTCAACGCCACCGCCGTGATGGCCGGGATTCGCGCCCTGCCGGGTGCGCCGTTAGATCGGCATTCGAGTGCCGAGGGCAAGGCGCTGCCCCTGCCTTGAGACGGTGCGGGTCGAGTTCCACCTTGCGGACGGCGGGGCGCAGGTTCACGGTGATGACGCATCTAAACTTATAAAACTTATGGAAAAGCTCATTGTAATTGCCAATCTCGGACGCGTCAGGACGGTGAAATTTCGCGAAGCGGGCGATGATCCGAGGGACAAGGCGCATTTGGTCGAAGCGGCAGGAAGCGTGGTGGAGATGAGGCTGTCCGCCATCAGCGACGTGGTCACCGATCAAGCCGGACGTGCCACCCAGAGCGGTCCGGTGGGCCGGGAGGCCGGGATGAGCTACGGGGAGGAACACAATTTAAAGACGGAGCTGGAGAAGCAGGCGCTGGAACGCATCACCGCCAAGATCGGGGAAATCGTCGCCGCAGAAGGGAACCCGCCATGGCGGCTGGTGGTGCCTCAGATGATTTTAAACAGTCTGGAACAGGCCCTGCCGGCCCTCGCGCGCAAGGCATTGGTCGGAACCCTGGCAGGCGACCTAACAAGCATTCCGCTGCCAGAACTTGAGAAGCGCTTGCTCAAAGGAAACGCCTCAGCCGCCAAATCCTGAGTTCACCGCGGCGCGGACTGCAGTGCGTGATAGACCTTGATCGCCGCATAGGCGTCGTTGGCAGCGTATATTAGCTGCCCGTCGGACAGTTCCTTCGCCGCCCAGTTCGAGGTGGTGATGGATTTCGATTTCTGCAGCTTGCGATTGAACAGCATCGCGATCGCCGACTTCGCGCCGACCGCGTTGTGGTAGCCGAGCTGCTTGAACGAACGGTCGAGGTCCACAATGCCGCCCGGGCGGATGCCGAAGCGCTGTGAAATCTGATGGAGGTCGCCGCCCAGGCCGAAGCCGATCTTGATCACCGCGGTGGATTTCAGCAGCTCCACGATTGCTGGCTGGCTCGCCGCAACATGGGATTGAAAGATGAACGCCTTCTCATCGGTGGCGAATTGCAGGACGTGCGGTCCTTCGGATTTCTGCCCTTTGTGGAAGGTGGGCTTCGACTCGGTATCGAAACCGACCTCTCGCGCTGTCGTAAGTTCTGCCACGGCGAGCGCCGCCTGGCGTGCGTCGCTTACCACGAATATCTGCGCCAAACTGAGACCGTCGAAGGGTTCCAGGTCCGCGATGTCGGCTTTGTGGGGTGGTTTCTTGGATTCGCTCATTGGGAAAAAGCACAGGCCGAGCCTTTGTGAGTCGGGATGATGAGATCCGGTAATGCGGGATTCAAGCAAAGGTTGGTTAGAGAAACTCTATTTTTGTCATTCTACCAATGGCGGGTTCGCCGGGGTTCCTTTTACGAAGCGCTGACTTGAGTCGGCGGATACTCTCCGCTTTTTCAACCCTCCCGCGAGTCAGCCGCTCTCAACACGCCGACGAAGGTCAGCGCTCCGTCCCTCGTTCGCCCCAAAATTTTGCGATGCTGGCCACCACGCCCAATTGCCCCGGCGCCCTCGCTCATTTCACCTCATACTCGGCGTGAACGATGGTGATGATGTCCTTTTCGCTGGAAGTGGTGTCATTGTTTCCCTCCGAAGACGTTTCGGTGGAGTTCGCCGCGTTGATGTTGATGATCCCCATATCCGCGTAGATCAACTTGCCGACACTGGTATTGCCCGCCGAGTTGAGGATATTCTCGGCCCGGCCGCGGGCGTCCTTGGCGGCTTCCGCCAGCATCTGGAGCTTCAGTTCGCCAAGCTTGGTGTAGTAATAATTAGGAGCTAGGGAACTAACCGCCACTCCTTGTTCGAGGAGGGTCGTGATCTCGCGCGATGCCTTCTCGACCAGCGCGACATTCGCCGAACTCACGGAGACGATTTGGCTGGCCCGAAAGCCTCGGGACTCTTTTCTTTCGGAGCGCAGGGGGACATTGGTCCCCGGTAACACTTTGTCTTCCTTCACCGTTTCAAATTCCTCCGTGATGGAAGCGGATTGCGTTTGGATTTCCTCCGCCTTGACGCCTTGTGCCTTAAGAAATGCAACCGCCTTGTCGGTCCCGGTCTTCAGGGCCAGATAGGCTGCGGTGCGCTCCGGGGCCTTGGCTTCGATCGCGGCGGACCACTGGATCAGGTCTGACACAATCCGCTTCCGTGCCGAACCGGTGATGCGGATGTTGTTTTTTTCCGGACGCTTCCGGACTTCCTTCCAACTTCCTGCCGCGATGGAAGTGGACACCACGACGGCAAGGGCGATCGCGATGGCCCCCCATGGGGAGGGATGATTCTTCCGCTCGGTTCCTGGCTGCCGGGATGAGGTCTCGCTACTCATAGTCCTGAGTCATGATCGAACCCGGCGCGCATGGAAAGCTGGAAAACGGAGGGAGGCTCCTTTCACGAAATCTCCTTGAGCGAGACCCGGCCGCGCCGCTTGGTTTCGGGGTCGTCCTTTTCCTTGTCTGGCATGGCGAGGCCGGTTTGCAGGTATTTTTTGGCTTCGGCATTGCGGCCCATCATCTGATAGGTGCGGCCAAGCTCGACGACGTGGAGCAGCCGCTTGGGATTGAGCGCGATTGCCTTCTTGAAGCATTCCACGGCCTGTTCGTTAGACGCCGCCGGGAGGCCGCCGTAAACGATGCCCGCCAGGGTGCGGGTGGCACCGCCGATGTTGGCAAGCGATTGGTGCCAGCGTCCTAACAAATGCCACGCGTAATCGTTCTTTGGATCGAGTTTCACCGCCCTGTCGGCGGTCAGCTTGATTCTGCGCGAAGCTTCGACCTTCTCCCTGGCACCGAGATAGGGCGTCAGCTTGCCAAGGCAAATCGCCACCGAGAGGTTGGGGTCGCATTCGTTTGGCGCGGCGGCCAGCGCCCGCTCGGCGTAGGCGAGAGCGGTGCGACCCGAGGCGATCCGGTCGGACTCCTTGGGCAGATCGTTCATACGTAGCGCGTACTGGCGGGATATTTTCACGAGCAATTCGGGATCTTTCGGCTCCAGCTTTTCCGCAGGCAGGTAGTATTTGAGCGCATCGTCGAATTGGAACCTGGCGTCGTGCGCATCGCCGGATTTTACGAGCTCTGCAAAATCGCCGAAGGCGGAAAGCGAACTCAGCAGGGCGGCGAGAGGGATCAGTAAAAGCTTCATCGGTCGGAAATTACGGGACGGTAGTTCGGACCACGGATTTTTCCAGCGGACGATTGGGAGCGCCGACCGCGCGTGGATTTCACTTCCCGACCGCATGGGGACCGGCCAGCCTCAGGCGCAATGACGGAAAAACCAAAACTCGTGCAAGATGATCCGTGGCTCGAACCCCACCAAGGGGCAATCGAACGGCGGATGCAGCAGTTTACCGCCACCTTGGCGGATATCGAGAAGGGTTCAAAAACGCTCGCCACCTATGCCACCGGTCATAAATGGGTCGGCATTCATTTCCACCCGACAGCGAACCAATGGACGGTTCGCGAGTGGGCGCCGGCGGCCAAAGCGGTGTCGCTGATCGGCGATTTCAACAACTGGAACCGGGATTCGCATCCCCTCGCTTCATCTAACAGTGGCGTGTGGTCGCTGGAACTGCCGGGCGACGCCCTGGCCCACGGACAAAAGGTCAAGCTGCACATCGTCGGCGCGGACGGCTCGCGGCGGGACCGCATTCCCGCCTGCATCCGGCGGGCGGTGCAGGACCCGGCGACGCACGATTTCTGCGGGCAAATCTGGAACACGCCCGAGCCGTATGTTTGGAAAAACGAGTTCGATCCGGCGACGATCATCGCGCCGTTGATTTATGAATCGCACGTCGGCATGGGCGGCGAGGAGCCGCGGGTGCATACTTACCGGGAGTTCGCGGACAACGTTCTGCCCCGCGTTGCCAAGGCCGGCTACAACACGCTGCAGATGATGGCGGTGCAGGAGCATCCGTATTATGGCTCGTTCGGTTACCACGTCTCGTCGTTCTTCGCGCCGTGCTCGCGCTTCGGCACGCCGGAGGATTTGAAATATCTGATAGACGCCGCCCACGGCCTGGGAATCGCGGTGCTGCTAGACGTCGTCCACTCGCACGCCGTGAAGAACATGGCCGAGGGACTCAATAATTTCGACGGCTCCGGCCACCAGTATTTCCACGACGGACCGCTGGGCGATCACCCCGGCTGGGACTCGAAATGCTTCGACTACGGCCGCCCGGAAGTGCGGCAGTTCCTGCTTTCTAACATCCGCTACTGGATCGAGGAGTTCCGCTTCGACGGCTTCCGCTTCGATGGCGTGACGTCGATGCTCTACTACTCACGGGGAAACAAAGCCTTCGGCAGCTACGACGACTACTTCGGCGGCGACGCGGACGACATGGCGATCCTCTATCTGAAGCTCGCCTCCAAGCTCATCCAGGATCTCAAGCCCGGTGCCATCGCCATCGCGGAGGACATGTCCGGCATGCCCGGTCTCTGCCGCCCGATCGCGGACGGCGGGCTGGGGTTTTCCTTCCGCCTCGCGATGGGAATTCCCGACTACTGGATCAAGCTGCTCAAGCACAGCCGCGACGAGGACTGGGACATCGGCGAGCTGTGGGGCGTCCTCGCTAACAGACGCCACGGCGAGGCGACCATCGCCTATGCGGAAAGCCATGACCAGGCGCTCGTCGGCGACAAGACGCTCGCCTTCTGGCTGATGGACAAGGAAATGTACTGGCACATGGCCAAGAACGATCCGAACCCGGTCATCGAGCGCGGCATCGCCCTGCACAAACTGATCCGGCTGGTCACCTTGGTGTTAGGCGGCGAGGGCTGGCTGACATTCATGGGCAACGAATTCGGCCATCCCGAATGGCTCGATTTCCCCCGCGAGGGCAACGGCTGGTCCTATCACTATTGCCGCCGCCAATGGTCGTTGTTAGACAACCCGGAGCTGAAATACGGCTGGCTCGCCGAGTTCGACCGACAGCTCATGGATTTCGCTAAAAAGTATAACCTCCTCTCGACTCCACCCGCCCAACTCCTCCATCTCGACCAAGGCGGGAAAATCCTTGTCGCGGAGAGGGCGAACCTGATCTTCGTTTTCAATTTCTCCGTTGGAAATTCAAACTTCGGATACCCGATCCACCTACCCGGCACGGAGACGCGCGAGATCGTCCTGGACACCGACCAAGCGAACACCGGAGGCCACGGACGCGTCGATCATTCGTTCGACTACCCGGTGTCGGAAGACGGCGTGATGCAAATTTACACCCCCTCGCGCGGCGGGCTGGTGTTCGCGAAAAAAGCCTGAGCAGGGGGAATTTGGCCCACCGGCCTCAACCTTGACGGCGTGATGGAGTCGTTGTACAAAATCTTCACAACCACAAAAATTCTCATGCAGACCACCCAACCAAAACTTGCGAAAAAAATCGCGCGAAAGTCCGCTGCCACAGCTCGGGTTGTTGCCATCCCGACCGCTTCCGGCCCGCTGCATCTGGTCACCAGCAGCGAGGCGCGCCGGGATTGGAAAAATGTGACCGCACGCGCGTTGGCTGGTGAAAGAATTGCCATCCTGATCGGCAAGCGGGCAGTGGCGCTCCGCCCTGTCGAGCTGACTTACGCGGAGGAAGAATACGGAATGAACGAAACCCAACTGAATGGCAAAGCCCAAGAAGTCCTCGGACGGGCGCGAAAAGAACGTGCCAAAGGCAAAACCGGTTCCGGCTCCGATCTCCTGTGAGGTTCAGACCACCACTGCGTTTAAACGAGCCGTCAAAAAGCTCAAGTTGAGCGAGGTGGAACGGCAGGATTTGATTGGCAAAATCAAGGAAGTCGGCAAGCGGTTCGGCAAGCCCCACCTGCACCAAGGCTTGGGGATCCGCGACCTTGGCAGCGATCTCTACGAATGCCGGAGCGGGCTTGATGTCCGGCTCATATTTGTCAAAGACAGCACGACCAAGCCGCCAACGCTCTATTTCGACATGATCGGCAATCACGACGACGTGCGGCGCTACCTCAAACGTCGATAGAGAATCCGGGTGGATTCTGATGCGGTAAAAATTCCGTGCGCTGGGGGCGATCCCATGCATCCTCACGGCCGTGTCGTATCTGGAAATCAAAGACCTCCACACCCATTTCAGCCGCCGCACCGGATCGATCTTTTCCCCGGTCAAGCATGTGGTTAGAGCCGTGGACGGAGTGACCCTCAGTCTCGAGAAAGGCGAAATCCTCGGCCTGGTCGGCGAGTCCGGCTGCGGGAAATCCACACTTTCGCGGACCGTCATGCAGCTCATCCCATCGACCTCCGGATCGGTGATCCTCGATGGCGAGGATCTATCGAAACTGTCCGCTTCCGAGGTCCGCAAGCGGCGCTTGGATTTTCAAATGATCTTCCAGGATCCCTACGCCTCGCTGAATCCGCGGATGACGATCTTCTCAACCCTCGCCGAGGCTGTCCGCCAGCGTCGGCCAAACCTCAAGGGTCAGGCGCTTTTCAACCGGGTGGAAACGCTCATGGCCACCGTGGGTCTCGACGCCAAGGTCATGCGAAAATACCCGCACGAATTCTCCGGCGGGCAGCGCCAACGCATCGCCATCGCCCGCGCGCTGGCACCGGAGCCGAAGCTGATCATTGCCGACGAGCCGGTCTCCGCGCTCGATGTTTCCATCCAATCGCAAATCCTCAATCTCATCACTTCGCTGCAGAAAGACTTGGGTCTAACCATGATTTTCATCTCCCACGATCTTGGCGTCGTCCACTACATCGCGGATCGCATCGCGGTCATGTATCAGGGAAAAATCGTCGAGTCCGGGCCGGCGGGAAAAGTTTTCAACGAGCCGGAGGCGGACTATACCAAGCGGCTGCTGGCGTCGATCCCGAAGCTGCTGGTTTGCAGTTAGAGCGCCGGCATTCCCGAATTTCCCACCGACTTTCTATCCAAAACCTCCATGACCCGAGCCGAAGCACGAACCGCCCGCCGCCGCACCGAGTGGAAAGTGGTGGTCGCTGATAGTTTTGCGGAAGCTGAAGCCGAAACGCGGGCCTATTGGCGTGCGGCGACACCTGCCGAGCGGCTGAACGCCCTGGAGTCACTGCGCGAACCCTTTTATGGCAAAGATCAAATTGGCGGCAGACTTCAACGATTTCTTGAAGTTGTGCCTGCGGAATAATGTCCGGTTTATGGTGATCGGCGGCTATGCCGTGATCCATCACTCCCGCCCCCGTTATACAGGGGACCTCGACCTATGGATCGATGCCTCGCCTGAGAATGCGCAACGCGTGGTCACGGTGCTGCAGGAATTCGGATTCCCCCCTCATGCGGTATCGGTCGAGATGATTACCGATCGGGAAAAAATTATCCGCATGGGATTCGAACCAATGAGGCTGGAGCTGTTCACGCGGATTCCGGGAGTGGAGTTCGAAGAGTGCCATGGGCGGCACGAAATTGTGAAAGTCGGCCGGATGCAGGTGCCGTTTATTTCACTCGAAGATTTGAAAATCAACAAACGGGCCAGTGGGCGTTTGAAGGATTTGCAAGACTTGGAGGAGCTTCCGTAGATTACCGTCCGCCACGAACCACGAGACCGGTTTCCCCGAGCTTGGGCCGCAACGCCTGCAGGATCGCCACGGCCGTCACTCCGTCGCCGTGGACGCAGAGAGTTTTGACGTTGCCGTTAGAAGCGAGCTTGAGCGCCTGCGCCACCGCGGCATCGACGTCCTTGATCACCGCGCCGGGTTCGCCGCGGGGCATCAGCGATCCGTCGTCCCGGTAGCGGCGGTCCGCGAAGCCCTCCGCGCATACGACGAGCCCCGCCGCCCGGCCGGCCTCGGCCAGCGCACTGGCGGGCATGGCGTAGAGGATGAGTTCCGGAGAAACGCTGGAAATCGCCGCCACCACGGCGGCGGCCAGCAGGGCGTCGCGGCTCGCCTGGTTGTAAAGCGCGCCGTGGGGCTTCACATGATGGAGCCGGGCGCCCGCCGCGCCCGCCAGTTCGGCAAGTTTTTCGAGCTGACGCCGCACCAGATCGGTGACTTCTCCCAGCGGCAGCGTCATCGCCAGTCGGCCGAAATGTTCGCGATCCTGATAGCTTGGATGCGCACCGATCGCCACGCCGGAAGCCAGCGCCAGTTCAATCGTGCGCCGCATCGTCTCGTCATCGCCCGCGTGGCCGCCGCACGCGATGTTAGCGGAACTCACCAAGCCTAGCAGCTCCGCATCCTGGGTGCCGCCCTCGCCGAGATCGGCATTCAAATCGATGAGTCGCATGGCCGTTATTTTAACAGGTCCAGTCCCGTCCGCAACCACTTGAAATCCCGCTCATCCCGCTGCCGCGCTCCGGCTGCCTCTTCCCAAGTGACCGCTCGGAATCTCACCGTCGTCCCCGGCCAGGCGCGGGCCAGTTTCGGCAAATCCGCTGAAATGACATGCCCGATCTGCGGATACCCGCCGATGGTCTGGCGCTCGGCCAGCAGCACGATCGGCTGGCCGTCCGGCGGCACCTGCACCGAGCCGCACGCCACCGGTTGCGACACCATTTCCCGCGGCGCGTCGAGTTGCAAGTCCGCTCCAGTTAGGCGCACCCCCATCCGGTCCGAGCACGGCGTGACCTGATAGGTTTCAGTCCGGAACCGCCGCAGCGCCTCCCCGGAAAACCAAGGCTCCTGCACTCCTGATAGAAACCGCAGCTCGATGGTGGAAATCTTCTCCGCCCGCCCCACCCGCCAGTCACCGCAGCGGGGGACACTGCCCGGTTCGCCGGCCTGCAACCAGTCACCGACTTGCAACGCGCGCCCCAGATACCCGCCGAATCCCGCCCGCAGATCCGTCGCCGCGCTGCCTAACACGGCCGGCACGCGGAAGCCGCCGGCGATCGCGAGGCAGGCCCTGACGCCTCCGGTTAGTTTGGAGAAATCCACCGTCTCGCCTGCGGCCACCGCGCGCGATTTTCCCTCCAGCGCCACTACCGTCTCCGCGTGAAACTTGAGGACCGGACCGCTCAGGCAGATTTCCAATGCCGCCGCACCCTCGGCATTCCCCACCAGGAGGTTCGCCACACGCAGCGCCTGCCGGTCCACCGCCCCGCCCGGAGAGACGCCGGACGATTCATGGCCCGGCCGCCCCAGATCCTGCACCGTCGTCAGTCCGCCCGGCTGGATCACCTCGATCCAGCCGTTGGATTCCGCCACGGGCGAAATCACCACTCCGGGTTCGAATGCGTCCACCGGCACGAACCGCACCCGGTCCCCAGGCCGCAACAGGGCCGGCAGGGCAGCCTGCGGATCAAACAACGTCACTCCCGTCCGCCCCAGCACATGCCAGCCGCCGGGCGACGTGAACGGATAGATTCCCGCCTGCCCGCCCGCCACCGCCACCGAGCCCGCCGGCACCGCCAGCCGCGGGGTGGGCCGCCGCGGCACCTTCAGGCGCGCGGGCAATCCTAACAAGTAGGGAAATCCCGGTGAAAATCCCACCGCCGCCACCGTGTAAACCGCCCCGCAATGCAGCGCGATCACCTCTGCCGTGGACAACCCCGTCCGCTCCGCCACCTCCTCCAGGTCCGGCCCGTATTCGCCCCCGTAACACACCGGGATCTGCCGCTCGCTCCCCGCGCGGACTCGATCCGCCATTTTCATCGACTGAATCCATTCCCGGATTTCCAGCCCGTCCACACCCTCAAAATGCACCGCCACCGAGTCGAAGGACGGCACCACATCCCGGACTCCCGCAGGCCGCGCCAGTGCTAACGCATCCACCAGCCCCATCACCCGCGCCAGCGCCGCTGCACCCGATTTCCCGGGAAACTCCACCAACCACGCGGAATCGCCGAGCGCCTTCAACGTCATCTGCGGAGCGTGGCACGGACCGGCGGACTTGCCAATCCCGGCCGATGACCGAAGGTGCCATCACGGATGAAACCCGCACTCGTCATTGGGCTCTTGAGCTTGGGACCGCTCGCGTCCTGCGAGGAAAAGGGAAACAGCGCACCGGGCATGATCGACCGCACCATCCCCGCCGGTGCGCCGCGCGCCGCCGCGGCCGCCGCTAACGTGCGTTCCGGTTTGCAGCGCGATATGACGGAGGCGGGCTTGCGCTTCGGCGATCCCGTATTCATCCGCGCGTTCAAGGAGGAGAAGCAGCTCGAATTCTTTCTGCGAAATCGCGCGACGCGAAAGTTCGATCTCTTCCGCATCTATCCGATCGCCGCCGCGTCCGGCACCCTGGGGCCGAAGCTGCTAGAGGGAGACAGCCAGGTGCCGGAGGGTTTCTATTTCGTCCCGCCGGAAGCGATGAAGCCGGACAGCCAGTTCCACCTCGCATTCAACATCGGTTATCCTAACGAATATGACCGCGCGCATCAACGCACCGGCACCGTCATCATGGTGCATGGCGACCGCGTATCCATCGGCTGCCTGGCGATGACCGATGAGAAGATCGAGGAAATCTACACGCTCTGCGCCGCCGCCCTCCAAGGCGGACAGCCGTATTTCCGCATTCACATTTATCCCTTCCGCATGACTTCCGAGCGGCTGCTCAAAGCCACCGGCGACCCTAACGAAGATTTTTGGAGAAACCTCAAGCAAGGTTACGATCTGTTTGAGAAGAACCGCGTCCCGCCGTCCGTCTCGGTGGCCGGGGGACTCTATCGGTTCGATTGAGACGGAGGTGCCAGCGCCGGGCTGTAAAACTCCAAATCCATCCTAATCCCTGTTGCTGCCATCCTTTTTCCATCCCCAGCGCAATAATAAGATCGTTCAGGCCACCATTAGAATCAATCTGAGCGGCAACACAATGGTTTTAAAAAGCAGCAAAAGCATTTAGTCTCTAAATATAATTTTCCCGGTTAATTATCGACAGCTTTCGGTTAATAACACTCACGATTCGGGCAGGTTTTTGCTTGGATCTCCCTGTTTCCCACCCACTACGACCATGATCTCCGGACCTTCCTCTTATATCCCGACGCTCGATCAATTCCTCGCCCACTGGGCGGCGGTCAATGCGGACCCGGCGGCCGCGCCCGGCCTCGTTACCCGCGAGGGGGCAAACCGCGCGGCCCTCGTCAGCCTGCGCACCGCCCTCGTCGCCGCGCTGGGGGACGTGCAAGACAAGCTCAACGGCAAGGAAATCGGCCGGGCCATGGTGGAAAACGCCAAGCGGGAACTCCTGTCCCGCTCGCAGGAACTCGGCCGCCGCCTGCGCGGCATCCTGCCCGAGAACTCCCCGTATCTCAAATCCCTGCCCGCCCTGCCCGTCCAATCCGCGGCGCAGGAAATCTTCCTCCAGCCCGTGCGGGACATGGCCAATGTCTGGGACCGCCTCCAGACCGCCGGGACCCTTGTCCTCCTCGCTGGCGACTACACCCTCACGGAATACGAGTCGGAGCTCGTCACGCTCGAAGCCCTCTACGCCACCCTGAACGCCGCGATGGTGGACCTCAAAATCTCGCGGGAAAAACGCAACAAGCTCCAGACAGACGCCCGCACCATCCTCTCCGCCTATCGCCCCGCGGTGGAGGGACTCTTCGCCCCGGCGAATCCGCTCGTGCTCACCATCCCCATCATCTGGCCGGACGCCGGGCGCACCCCCGCGCCCGTCACCGCCACCGCCACCTATGACGCGCTCACGCAGGAGTCCGTCATCGGCTTCACCGAGTCCCCGGAACCCGCACTGGCCAGCTACCAGATCCGCGGCGTCCCCGGCCCGGAATACAATGGGGATGACGAATCCGTGCTCGCCACCATCCCCAAGGGCGCGCCCCGCACCTTCCGCACGGCTTACTCCCTCGCCGCCCCCGGCACTGCCGCCTCCTTCAAGGTCTATGTCATCCTCAACACCGGCAACGAGGCGGGCAGCAACGCCGTGACCGTCGAGCGACCGTAAGGGAATAAGGGGTGGGGACGCCCTCGTCCCCACGCATGGACGAGACGTCCATGCCCCCTATAGGCTCCGCCACTCACCCGTCATGAACGCCGCTAAAGTATTACGAATCGCCGTCATCGCCGAGCTGGTGATGTTGCTCATCTCCGGGTGGGTCACCTACTGGACCCAGAGTCTGCTGCCGCCCGAGCTGTTGGAGATTGAGGAAAATCAGCAGGACTTTTTCTCCAATTTCGATCTCGAGCATCCGGCCATGTGGGCGGTGATCGCGGCATGGGTGGTCGTTGTCGGCCTCTGGATCGCATCGGTCGTCGGCCTGCTAA
>JANMSI010000098.1:0-10903 GCA_031389115.1 Akkermansiaceae bacterium | reverse complement strand
ACATCACGCTCGGCGCGGAGTTCGACGTAGTAGCCGGGGGCGGAAACGCCGTCGGCGAAGGTGAGCCGGCCGTCAGGGGTGACGGGGACGTTCATGAAGAAGTTGATATTGCAGGTGAGGTCGCGCTTGGTGAGCTCGATGTTCCATTCCTGCGCGCCGCGGATGAAGCTGTCGCGGCAGGCGTGCATGCACTCGGTGTCGTGGGAGTAGCGCATGGTGTTCGCCTCGCGGGAACACGCTCCGCCCAGGGTGTCATGGCGGCCGCAGGTGTCGGCGGTGACGGTGAGCAGGGTGCGCCCTTGCGTGCTCATGAGCTGGGTGCCGGTGGTGATATAGAGCGCGGTTTGTTCCTGGATGGTGCGGTCGGCGCTGTAGCGTTCGGTGGGATCGGCGGCGCTGAAAAAGAGCGTGTCGGCGGCTTGGTTGCCTTCGAGGTCGAGAATGCGCAGGGTCTGGCCTTTTTTGATTTCGTGGACCCACCAGTCGCCCGCGGGAATGACTTCGCGGAAGACGGCGGCCTCGGGATTGAGCGTGCTTGCGGTCATGAGAAGCGGAGGGTGTGATAGGTCTGGTTATTCTCCCAGGCGCGGAGGTTTTCCGGGCGGACGGTGAGCGATGGATCGTCGCTGGCGGGCGGTCCGCCGGGGAAGACTTCAAGCTTCACGTGGCGGTGGCGATAGATCGGATCCGGATCGAGCGGGTGCTGGCAGGTGTTGAGCACGACGAGGGTGTCCATTTCAAAACGCAGCTCGATGGAGTCGCCCGGTTTCGAGTTTTCCGGGGCGAAGGTGAGTTTTCCCGCATCGTCGGCGACGACTTTGCTGAACCAGTTGAGGTTCGGGACCAGATCCTTTTTCCCGAGTCCCCATTTGGCGAGCTCGATGAGAAAACTGTCATGGGCGTTGCGGTTCCAGTCGTTGCGGGCTTGCTGGAAGTTGTTAGCGCCGTATTTGGCGAGGACGCGGGCGGCGTCCGAGTGGCCGCAAACGGTGTCGTGCCAGCCGGTGGAATCCGCAGTGATCGAGGCCAGCAAGCGGCCCATGTCGGAGTGCAGGCAATAGGGCGCGCGGAGGTAGAAGATGTTCTGGCCCTTGAGGGTGTCGGAGAGATTGTAGCGCTCGGTGCGCTCGAGGGCGTTGTAGAGGAGCATGCCGACGTTGGCGCCGCCGTCGAGATCGGTGAGGCGGAGGCGCTTGCCGCGCGAGACGACGGCGGACCACATGCCGGCGCTTTGGAGTGTTTTTTCGAAGAGCGGTGTCATGGGCGTTTTGAGATTTCCTTCGCGTGGATCGGCGGGATGAGGTGGGGCGTGAGGGTGAGGTGGGCGGTTTTCACTCCCTTGCAGGTGACCAGCTTGTTAGTGATGTCGCGCAAGGTGCGGACCGGACCCTGCATCAGTATCACTTCGAGGACGTGCTCGTCTTCCAGAAGGACATGCTGTGAGGAGATCACCTCGGCGATGTGCTCGCGGAAAATGCGGGAAAGGTCGCGCAGCAGGGTGCTCTTCGACTCGTCGTAAACCACGGAGAGAGTGCCGGCCATCACTTCGGTGCCGATCTGCCCAAGATGCTGGGCCGCGTGCTGATGGATCATTTCGGCAACGGCTTGCGAGCGGCTGTCGAACCCGCGTTCCACCACAAGTCGCTCGAAGGCTTGGAAGGTATGTTCAGGCATCGACACGGTCATCCGTCTCAATCCGTCGTTGTTGCCGCCGCCCGCCATGCCCGATTGGAAAGCAGCTTGAGTGCCGAATGTGAAGTATTTCCAAATTCTTCATACCGGCAAAGCGAAGTGTCATCCGCCGATGTCACACGATCAGTAAACCTGATTGTGGGTTCCAGTATCGATCGGGACGATGGTTACGAAGCCGCCTTCCTCGCGGTAGATGACCCGCAGGTCGTGGCCAGCGGAGAAGGCGCGGAGGGATTTCATTTTCCCCGTGAGCGCATGGTCGTGGAGAGCGAGGTCGGTGCGGTTGTTTTTGAACAGCATGAGGGCGACGTGGATCTGCTTCTGTTGAATGACTGACAGCCGGGCGTAGGATTTCAGGAACGTTTTATGCGAGGTGACGTTCATCCGGTTTCAATTCTCCTTTTCGGTGTTCTGATGCAGGTGGTCGATAAAATCCTCCATGCTGTCGAAAGGGCCCACGAGATTCGCCGGGTCTTTGGATTCCTCCCATGCCGCGAGAATTCGGGCTTCTGCCTCGGGGCTGAATTCCGGCTCGGCTTTGAGACGAAAGGGGATACTACGGGTTTGAGCGACTTTAGTGAAAAAGAGGCGCACTGCGGTCGTGGCGTCGAGGCCGATTTCGGCGAAAACTGCGTCGGCAGCTTCCTTGAGGCGGCGATCTATCCGGATCTGGAGTTTGGCTGTGGAGTCGGGCATGTGCTCAAAGTATTCCAAATGGATCGTGTTGCAATGATTCTGACTCCAAACTCCGATTCACACGACGTCCGGATCGGAAACGGCGAGCCGCAGGACGGGGGCTTCCTTTTGCTCCTGGCCGGAGGGGTGGATTAGCTCGTCGATGTGCTGGCGAACGCCGAGGAAAGAAGGGTGGAAGAGTTGCCCGGGAGTCCGCGGGCGGGGGACAGGAACCTCGACCACCTCGCGGACTCGCCCAGGATTGGCATCGAGGACCAGGATGCGGTCGGATAGAAATACCGCTTCATCGAGGTCGTGGGTGATGAAGACGATGGTGATATCGACGTTTTTCCAGATGTCTAACAAGTACGACTGCATCTGGCAGCGCGTCTGGGCGTCGAGCGCGCCGAACGGTTCGTCCATGAACAGGACGCGGGGTTGGTTGGCGAGGGCGCGGGCGATGGCGACGCGCTGTTTCATGCCGCCGGAAAGCTGGTGCGGGTAGGCATTCTCGAACTTCGAAAGGCCGACGAGCTCGATCCATTCGCGGGCTTCGGAATCGGCGGTGAAGGCGGAGGTTCCCGCCATGCGCGGGCCGAACATGACGTTTTCCTTCACCGTCCGCCACGGGAAGAGGGTGTAGCCCTGGAACACCATGCCGCGGTCCGGGCCGGGGCCGGAAACGGGCTCGCCATAGACGCGGAGTTCGCCGGAGGTGGGGGTTTCCAGACCCGCCAGGATACGGACGAGTGTCGATTTCCCGCAACCGGACGGGCCGATCACGCTGAGCAGCTCGCGCTTGTGAACGGAGAATGAAACACCGTCGAGCGCGGTGACGACGCCGCGAGGAGTTTCGAAACGTTTGGTGAGACCCGTGACTTGCAGGGCGACCGGGCGTTGCCGGAGACGCTCGAAGCGGGCGGCCACCTCGGGCGATTGCTCGCGGTAGTGAGGGAGTGCGAGGTCGTCGATCATGGCTGTGCTGCGGTGATGCGGTTGGTGAGGGCGACGAGCGCATTGACCGGCCATTTCAGGGCCCTGACGATACCGCGGGTGAGCGGGCCGGTTTTGCCCGCCCAGGGGAATAAGATGCCGTGCAGCCAGGAAAGAATCTGGTCCATGGTGAAGCCGGTGACGCCGATGAGGATAATGATGGGGAACACCCGGTCGAAATTGCGGAAACGCCCCTGGGTCTCGATGAACTCTGTTAGTCCGCTTTTCACCCCGACGAGTTCGGCGATGACCAGCCAGGTCCACGCCCAGCCGAGGAGGATGCGGAGGTCGTTGTAGAGATTGGGCAGGATGCCGGGGATGACGACGTGGGTGATCATCTGGCGGGGTTTCGCGCCGAGGGTTTGCGCCGCTTCCAGCAGAGATGGATCGAGCAGCCGGGTGGTTTTGGAGACGACCAGGATCATTTGGAAAACGGTGCCGATGAAGACGAGGGCGATCTTCGGCGCATCGCCCGCCAGCAGCACCGCGACGAGCAGGGTGCTGAATGTGGGAGCGGGCATGTAGCGGGAAAAATCGACGATCGGCTCGCAGAGTTTCGAGAAGAAATCAAAGACCCCGCAAAGGATGCCGATGGGAATCCCGACGATGCAGGCCCAGAAGAAGCCCATGAAAATCACCTGCAGGGATCTCTTGTAGCGCTCGCCCATGGTGAGCTCCCCGGCGGGGACCTTGGCGGTGAAATCGCGCAGACCGGTGCGGACCACTTCGTCGGGTGCGGGCAGGTAGATCGGGTTCGCGGGCTTGCCTTGCGGGATCAATTTGAGCAGTGGTCCGTCGGGCAGTTTAGAATAGGAAAACTCGGGAGAAGCGGCGGAGAGGAGCGCCCAGTTCTGGCGGACAATTTCGAGATTCTCGGCGGTCAGCGCGGGCTTGCGGGTTGTTTTCCCGCCGGTGGCGATGTCCCGCCACACGGTGTAGAGGACGGCGTCGTTCTGAGAGTCGGTATAGGGTAGCCAGCCGTGGGAAATGGCGAGCGGCGCGAGCTGGCGGAGGAGCTTTTGATTTTTCCGTTTGGCGCCTGTTTCGGGGACTTCGCCTTGGCGGGCTGCGATGACAGCAGCGTTGTCCTTTCTCACCGCCCGGACGAATTCAGGAAAAAAACTCCGGCTGACATGGTCTCCCGCGGTGAACACGGTGGTGACTCCCTCGCGCTCGGCGGAAAGTTCGATTTTGACATCCGGATGCCAGATCCACGGGATGTAGGAGACAACACACCACAGTGCGATTGGCAGTAGAAACGAAACGCAGGTGAGAACGAGGCGGCGCGATTGGGGAAGATCCCGGCGGATTACAAACCAGTCTTTGAGGATGGCGGGGCGGGACATTCGAGGCGCTGGCAGGACGGCGGTGTGATGAACCATGCCGCGTGTCTAACTGCGGCCTGGCTGGGAGAGAGACCGAGTCAACGCCTCACTTGGACTTCTGGGCGGCGAGAGCCTTGGTGAGCGAAGGATCGAGATACTTCGTGGTATCCTGGCTCTTCTCATACACCTTGTACTTTAAGTTGAAGTCGTTTACGATCTTGGATGAGCCGTAAACGGTTCCAAGTCCATCCGCCGTGTCCCAGCGCTTGATGGCTTCGTCGAGGGTGAGAATGTGGGTGCCCTTGAGGAACGGTTCGTATTCTTCAGGCGTGATTTTGACCCGGGCGGACAGGATTTTTAGAACGGCGTCGAGGTTTTCCTCATCGCGCATGTAGTCGGCGATGCGATACCAAACCTTGGTCACTTTCGCCCAGTCGTCCCGGCGTTTTTCAAGGCTTTCCGGGGACACGTAAAGGAGGTCGTAAATGATGCCAGGCGCATCGGCCGAGGTGAAGATCGGCTTGGAACCTGGTACGGCTTTGAGAGCCTGGCCGGAACTCGGCTGCCAAGCACCGATGGCATCTACGGCTTTCGAAGCGAGGACTTGGGGCGTCTCGTTGGTCGGCGTGTTGACGATCGTGACGTCCTCAAGCGTCATCCCGTTTTTTTCGAGCGCGGTGATGAGCAAGAGTTGCTCCAGAAATCCTTTTTCGAGGCCGACTTTCTTCCCTTTGAGACCCTTGATGGATTCGATGCCGGGCGCGGCGACGATCATGTCATTGCCGTTGGAAAAGTCGTTGATGATGATGCCGACAGAAGGCTTGCCGGTGGCACCGGTGACGAGCGCGTCGCCATTGGTCATGCAGACCGCGTCGGCTTTCCCGGAGACGTAGGCGTCCATCGACGGCACATAATCGAACCAAAGAAATTCCACCTCCACGCCGGCCTCCTTGAACCAGCCTTTCTGCACACCGATCTCCCAAGCGACCCACCCGGGCCAGTCGGAATAAGCGATTTTGAGGGGTTCGGCTTGAGACATCCCGACCGAGGCGAGGAGTCCAATCACTGCGAATCCGAGGCTGCGAAACAATTTCATGGCGTTGGGGAATTGGGTTGGTGAACGCTGCGGTATGAAATGTCCGTTCACACCGATTTAAGCACGGGCCATACCAACATTATCCGGCGGGAAAACTTACTCCCGGAGCGCGTCGGCGTGGGTCGGCTGATTTTTTCAAAATGATGCCTGCGTGGTTTTTACGGTTTATCCCCGCGCGTCAGTGACTCTAGGGTGAGGGCATGAACGAGTCACAAACCCCGCCGAAGAACATTGTTCTGATCGGCTTCATGGGGAGTGGGAAATCGACGGTCGGGCGCGAGCTGCACCACCGGCTGGGATATCCGTTAGTCGATACGGATCATGTGATCGAGCAACGGGCAGGGAAGTCGATCGCGGCGATTTTCGCGGATGAGGGTGAGGAGTCATTTCGCGGAATGGAGACAAGCTTGTTAGAAGAACTCACTGACTCCGCCGCGGTTCGCCGGATCATCTCAACGGGCGGCGGGATCATCGGCCGCGAGGAGAACCGGATATTGTTGCGCCATCTGGGCTACGTGGTTTGGCTGCACGCGCCGACGACAGTGATTCTTGAGCGGACCTCCCGGAACCGAGACCGGCCCTTGCTCCATACAAACAATCCGCGGGCGCGGGTCGAGTCGCTGTTAGAATTTCGAAGTCCACTCTACGCGCAAGCCGCCCATCTCAAGGTGGACACAGCCGGGCTGGATTACGGCGAACTGGCGACCGGGATTTTGGAAAGCGCGCGTTATTTTTTCACCGGCCACTTGTGATCGAAATGTTCGGGCAAATCAAAGCTTGGGCGGCGGAAATCGGCTTCGACGATTGCCGGATCGCGCTGGCGAAGGAGGCGAGCCATGCCAACTTGTTCCGGGATTGGATCGCGGAAGGAAAGCATGGGGAAATGGCTTGGCTGGAGCGCGCCCCGGAGCGGCGCTGCGACCCGCGCGAGGTTTTGCCGGGGTGCAAGTCGATCATCTGCCTGGCGCTGAACTACTATCCGGGACGTAGCCCGTTTCCGGAAGGACATGAGGGTGGCTATCGGATCGCCCGCTATGCATGGAATGAAGATTACCATGACCTGATAGAGAAGCGGCTACGGGAATTTGATGGGAAGCTGCAATCGCTCGGCGGCACCCAGCGGTTCTACGTGGATACCGGTCCGGTGCTTGAGCGGGACTTCGCCAGCGACGCGGGCCTCGGCTGGAACGGAAAATCCACCGTGCAGATCCACCGCGGCCTGGGCACTTGGTTTTTTCTCGCCGAGCTCCTGACGACGCTCGATCTAACACCCGACGCGCCCTCCGGCGACCATTGCGGGAAATGCACCGCCTGCATCACCGCCTGTCCCACTGCCGCCATCACCGCACCGCGGCGGGTGGACGCACGGCGCTGCATTTCGTATCTAACGATCGAGCACAAGGGGCCGATCCCCGAGGAGTTTCGCATCGCCATGGGTGACCGGATCTACGGCTGTGACGATTGTCTCGATGCCTGTCCGTGGAATCGCTTCGCCGAGGTATCGCGGGAAATGACGTTCCATGCGCGGGCCACGGTTTTTGAAAAACGCCTGCGTGATTTCCTGGCGCTCGATGACGACGGCTTCCGCGCGCTGTTCGCGAAATCTCCGGTCAAGCGCATCAAGCGTGCGAGATTCCTGCGAAACGTCTGCGTTGCGTTAGGAAATACCGGTGGCATTGAAGACCTTCCTGCCTTGCAAAAAGCCGCAGAGGACATGGATCCGTTGATTGCCGAGCACGCAGCATGGGCGGTGGCCCGGATTCATGCGCGGCTATCCGAATAATCAGAGGACGATCTTTTTAAACTTTGGCACCAGCAAGTTCATAAGAATCCATGCGGTGATGTAAGCGGAGCCGCACACCACGAAGAGGATGCCGTAGCCGACCTCCACCTTGCCGAGAGCGGTGTAGTGCTTGAGCAGAAGACCCGCCGCGCGGGCGATAAGGATGCCTCCCACCGCGCCTGCCATGCCGCCGATGCCGGTGACCGAAGCGACCGTCTTTTTCGGAAACATATCAGACACGGTGGTGAAAATGTTAGCCGACCAAGCCGCGTGGGCGGCGCAGGCAATGGCGATGGTGGCCACCGCATACCAGGTATTGATTGCGCCCAGCTTCGAGGCGAGCAGCACCGTCAGCGGGAACAGCGCGAAGATGAACATCGCCAGCTTGCGAGCCTTGTTCGCATCCATTCCGCTGTTGATGAATTTCTTGGGCAACCAGCCGCCGAAAATCGAGCCGGCGGTGGAAACGGTGTAAACGATGGCCACGGCGAACGGCCAACTGATGACGCCGGGAATGTCGGTCTTGTCGCCGGCGAAGGCGGGATTTGCCGCGAGGTATTCCTGAGCCTTGCGGGCGTTCTCGCCTTCCAGGAATGATGGCAGCCAGAACAGGAAGAACCACCAGATAGGGTCGGTTAGGAACTTGCCGACGACGAAGGCCCAGGTCTGGCGGAAGGTCAGCAGCCGGAGCCACGGGACTTTTTCGTTCGCGATGTCGGCTCTTTCGGCTTCCTGCTCGTCGAGGTCGCTGTGGATGAAATCATACTCCGCCTGCGACAGTTTTCCGCTGCTCAGCTTGGTGGCCGGGGAATCATACATCCTATACCAGAAGAAAAGCCAAAGCAGTCCCACCGCTCCGGTGAGAATGAACGCCCATTCCCAGCCCCACTGAATCGCGATCCACGGCACGCAGAGCGGCGCTACGATGGCACCAACGTTAGCTCCAGAATTGTAGAGACCGGTGGCCAGCGCGCGTTCCTTTTTCGGGAACCACTCGGCGATCGCCTTGTTGGCTGCGGGAAAATTTCCGGCTTCGGTGACGCCCAGCGCCGCCCGCCACATCCCGAAACTCCAGGTGTGATGACCGAACGCATGGCCGATGGCCGCGACGCTCCAACCGATTAGCGAGTAAGCGTAACCCTTCTTGGTGCCGACCTTGTCGATGATCTTGCCTGCCAGCAGCATGCCCAGCGCGTAGGCGATTTGGAAACAGATGACGACGGTGGAGTAGTTCAGCTCCTGGTCCGCTTTCACCAGTCCAAAGACCCCGTCGTCCGAGAGGGTCTTTTTGAGTAGTCCTAGGACGTTCCGGTCGAGGTAATTAACGGTGGTGGCGGCGAAAACCAGGCCACAGATGGTCCACCTGTGGCGGCCGACGGTTTCATTCACTGAGGAGAACGACATGATGATGGGGTGCGAGGATCTGCTGAGCGGATATCAATCATTCTCATACCCGGTCGCGACGTTGTTCGGGTGAAATCCTGCTGACAAGGAACAAAACCCGACTCGCACTGCGTGGATATGTCCCCGCTTTAGAACAGGCCGACATGTCGGCCTGTTCTAAAGCTCCGACATATCGGAGCAGTCCGAACTTATCCCTGCAAGGCCCGCAAGGCCCCCCGCAACAGCGCCTCCGTGGGTGCCGCAGCATCCGCCTCCAGCACTTTTCTAACTGCCTTGCGCGCGTCCACCTGCTTGTAGCCCAGCGCGATGAGCGCCAGCTCCGCATCCGCCGCTCCGGCAGTCACCTGGCCTGCCGCCGCATCCTGCCAGGTCTCCGTGACGCCCACCTTGTCTTTCAGCTCCAGCACGATCCGCTCTGCGGTTTTCTTGCCCACACCTTTCAGCCGTGACAGCCCCGCGACGTCGCCTGCCACCACGCATTTCTTGAACTGGCTGACGTCCATCCCGCTCAAGACGGAGACGGCCATCGTCGGGCCCACTCCGCTCACACGGTCGATGAGCATTAGGAAAACATCCCGCTCCTCCTCGCTCGCGAAGCCGAACAGCTTCTGTCCAAGCTGGCTGAAATGCAGGTGCGTCCGCAAATCCACCTCCAGGCCCTCGGCCGCGTGCAGGCGATCGAAGGTCGATAGCGGGATGAAAACCTCATAACCCACCCCGTGCGCATCCACCACCAATCGGTTAGGATAGGCCTCTATCACCTTGCCGCGCAGTCTCGCAATCATGGTGGCAAGCTTCTACCTGCCATCTCACCCGTCAATGCCAGTTCCAAATCCTTCTCGATCAGCGCGCCACTTTGATCAAGCTCACGGCACATGCCTTGTAATTGGGCTGGCGGGAGTGAGGATCGAAGGAAGAGTGCGTGAGCCGGTTCACCTCCGGATAATGCATGGGGATGAAAATTTGGCCCTGTTGGACCGTCGGAGCCAGATAGACCGCCGCGGTCATTTCCCCTCGCCGCGATCTGACTCGGACCAAGTCGCCTTCCTTGACGCCAAGCTTGCGGGCTTCAGCCGGGTGGATCTCCAGATAGACGTCCTGCGGATAGAGTTTTTTAAGGATGTCCGACTTGTTGGTGCGGGTTTGAGTGTGCCACTGGCTGCTGGTGCCTCGACCTGTTAGCAGGAGGAATGGGAAATCGAAGTTCACCGGTTCGGGCATTTCGACAGGTGGCGAGAACAGGATCTTCGCCTTGCCGTTCGGAGTGTGGTAAACGCCATCTTCGAACAGGCGCCGCGACTGTAGATTCGCAATTTGGGACTTCGCCATCCCTTCCGGGAACGGCCACTGGATGCCGCCGAGCTGGTCGATCATTTCATAATCCTCAATCCCGGTGATGTCGCACGGCCGGTTGCGGGTGAGATCACGGAGGATTTTGAAAACCGCTTCAGGACTCGTCCATCGGTGGAAAAGATCGCCGCAGCCCCACGCATTGGCGATGAGCCGGAAGATGCGGAAATCCGACAGCGCCTGACCAGGTGCCTTGCGGACGGTTTTCAACGTGCCGATGCGGCGCTCCGAGTTGATGAAGCAGCCGTCCTTTTCCCCCCAGCCGGCGGCGGGGAGGACGAGGTCGGCCACTTGGGCGCTTTCCGTGGTGCGATACATGTCCTGCACCACCAGGAAATCGAGTTTTCCGCGAAGTGTCGCAAGGCGGCCGGAATCGATCCACGAGTGGAAGGGATTGGTCGCCACGATCCACAGCGCCTTGATTTGCCCGGACTCGGCGGCTGCTAGAATCTGGTCGTACGCGAGGGACGGCGCGGAGGGAATGTTCTCCACTGGGATACCGAGGCCCGCGGCGATTTTTTCGCGGTGTGACGGGTCGGAGAAATCATGACCGCCGACTAGGGACGTGGTGTTGGAAAACAATCG
>JANMSI010000083.1:0-3326 GCA_031389115.1 Akkermansiaceae bacterium | reverse complement strand
ACGAGGAAGTCGCCTAAACGTCCGCGACCTGACCGCCCCGTGCGCCCCAACGCCAGAGGATGAATTTAGGACGCTTACCGTCCGCTGGGCCTCACGTTCATTGAACTTCGGGCCTGTCTGGTTCACTGCCACTTTTCTTCTTCCCGTCCCCCCATCGCCGTTAGCTTTTGGATAACTGACGGGACGCCGCCTGCTCCATCCGTGGCGCGAAGAACGCGCCGAAGTATAATGACTTCATCTCCCGCTCATCTATACCAAGCGCCTCTGCGATGTCTTCGATGATGAACTGAACCGCATCGCCGCCCGGGTCGGGTCGCGGAAAAAGGCGTTCCAGCTCGCCGAGCGCGATCACAGACTCGCCCGCTTTTTCCCGCCACTGGAGCCGGTCTGGTCGGTCATCCGCATGCTCGCCGGCAAGATCGGCGTGGGCGTGACCACCCACATGCGGCAAAGGAGGGTAGGCGTCCCGTCCACCCGTGTTGACCCGAGATCGACACTTCTTATTTCTTCCTCGCTTGGCTGAGCGCCTGGGAGAACCAGTCGTTGTTTTGGGCTGCTCCCGGATTGAAATTTGCGGATTGGCCTTGCGGGCGTGGGCCGTTGTTGCGGTTGCCTCCGCCGTTAGGTCGGGTGTCGCGGTCGCCGGAGTCGGAGCGGCGGTTGTCGAGATCGACCTTGGACTTCATCGAGAGGGCGATGCGGTTGCGCTTGAGATCGACTTCGACGACCGTGACATGGACTTTTTGGCCGACTTTAACGACTTCCGAAGCGTCGCGGATGAAGTGGTCGGCTAGCTGAGAGACGTGGACGAGGCCGTCCTGGTGGACGCCGACATCGACGAAGGCTCCAAAGGCGGTGACGTTGGTAACGATGCCGGGCAGTTTCATGCCGATCTGGAGGTCGGAAGGCTTTTCGACTCCCTCAACGAAGGAGAAGAGCTCGAATTGTTTCCGCGGGTCGCGGCCGGGTTTGGCGAGTTCGGCGACGATGTCCTTGAGCGTCGGCAGGCCAACCTGGTCATCGACGTATTTGCTTAAATCGATCTTCTTGCGGGCGGCTTCGTTGCCTAGCAGTTCTTCCACCTTGCAGCCGGCGTCGGCGGCCATTTTCTCGACGAGCGGGTAGCGTTCCGGGTGGACGGCGGAGGAATCGAGCGGGTGCTTGCCGCCGCGGACGCGGAGGAAACCGGCAGCTTGCTCGAAAGCTTTTTCGCCGAGGCGCGGGACTTTTTTCAACTGCTCGCGCGAGGTGAAGGCTCCGTTTTCATTGCGCCAGGCGACGATATTTTCGGCGAGTGAGGTATTGAGGCCGGAGACGTATGAGAGCAGTTGCTTGGAGGCGGTATTGATCTCGACGCCGACGGAGTTGACGCAGCTAACAACCGTGTCGTCGAGGCTGGCCTTGAGCGCGCGCTGATCGACATCATGCTGGTATTGGCCGACCCCGATGGCCTTGGCGTCGATCTTCACCAGCTCGGCCAGCGGGTCCATCAAGCGGCGGCCGATGCTGACGGCGCCGCGGACGGTGACGTCCTCGTTAGGGAATTCCTCGCGGGCGACATCGGAGGCTGAGTAGATGGAAGCGCCGCTTTCGTTCACCATCACGACTGGGATGGAGGAGGGGAGTTTGAGCTTTTTAATGAACGACTCGGTCTCGCGGCCGGCGGTGCCATTGCCGATGGCGATGGCCTCAATGTCGTGCTTCTTGATCAGCGCCGTGACCTCGACGGCGGCTTCGTAGGCTTGGTTTTGCGAACCGGCGGTGGCGTGGAGAACGGTGTGGTGCAGGAGTTTTCCGGAGCGGTCGAGCACGACGGTCTTGCAACCGGTGCGGAAGCCGGGGTCGATGGCGAGCAGGCGCTTTTCACCGAGCGGCGAGGCTAACAAGAGTTCGCGGAAGTTGTCGGCGAAGACGGTGATGGCGGTTTCGTCGGCGCGCTTTTTCGCGAGCAGGCGTGCTTCGGTTTCCATCGACGGCATGAGCAGACGCTTGCAACCATCCTCGACGGCCTGGGCGATGTGCTTGCCAGCCCGGCCGTTCGATTTGACCCACTCCGGGAGGGCTTGGGAGGTGACACGGTCGAGCGGGACCTCCACGCGCATGAGCAGAAAGCCTTCCTTCTCGCCGCGGCGGATCGCGAGCGTGCGGTGGGACGGGATGGATCTGAAGGGCTCGCTCCACTCGAAGTAGTCGCGGAACTTCTGGGCGTCCGCTTCCTCCTCCTTGCCATACATGATTTTGGAGGAAACGATCGCTTCGTCTTCGTAGATTTTTCGCACGCGGCCTCGCAGCGGGGCGTCGTCGGCCACGCGCTCGGCGATGATGTCGCGGGCTCCGGCGAGGGCTTCGACGGTGGTCGGGACTTCCATTTCCGGGTTCAGAAACTTGGCGGCTTCGTCCTCGGGATCGGCGGACTGGTTTTCGAAAACGAAATCGGCGAGCGGAGTGAGGCCGCGTTCGATGGCCTTGGTGGCGCGGGTTTGGCGCTTCGGGCGATACGGGGCAAAGATGTCCTCGACGGCGGAAAGGGTGACCGCAGCTTCGAGCTTTTTCTTGAGTTCCGGTGTAAGCAGCGAGCGCTCTTCGAGAGATTTCAAAACGGCGGAGCGGCGCGAATCGAGTTCGGCGAGCTGCAGCATCCGGTCGCGGATGGTGGTGATCTGGACCTCGTCGAGCGAGCCGGTCTGCTCCTTGCGGTAGCGGGAAAGGAAGGGAACCGTGCCGCCCTCGGCGAGCAACTTGGCGGTACTGGTGACGGAGGAAAGTGAAATGCCGGTTTCGTGGGCGATGGCTTCGAGATGGGTCATGCGGGCGGACGGTTTAAGCGAGCCGGGCGGGGTGGGCAAGATTTAGGCCCTTGGAAATTTTTGCCAAAACCAGTCTGGATTTAAAAAGCCGTAAGAACTTCGTGGAACGAACTCGCCCAGTCCCGCAGGCCGCAAACGCCTTGACCTTGCCCGAGTGGAAAATGAGCGTTGGCAATGAAGAAGGTTGTAATCGGAGCCGTCGCGCTGGTGGGGATTGGAATTGTGGGGGCGATTGCTTTCTTCGTTTATGCGGTCGTTTTGGCAGAGAAATCTCCTGCGGATTTCGCGACGGAACCTTGGGTTGAGCACAAATTTTACACGGAAATAAGGCGTCGATGAACGGGTTCTCCGACGCTCCAGTGCCTTCAACGGGAGCAGTCGTGTTGCGCCATAGCAAAATGACACCGGGGGGATTTTTTGATTTCGAGTGGTTGCGCCATAAGTCATGACACCCGGCGTTGTTTGGTTTTGGTTGGGGAGGTTGCTGGGAATGGTTCCGCCGGGGAGGACGGCGGAGTG